>NZ_JABAIW010000044.1:0-43499 GCF_014231265.1 Clostridium sp. DJ247
GCCTTTAAAAATGCAATAGCAGTGGATATGGCCATGGCAGGATCAACAAATACAGTATTGCATTTACCTGCTATAGCTCATGAAGCAGGTATTGAATTTGATCTAAGTCTATTTGATGAAATAAGTGCTAAAACTCCTTGTTTAACTAAATTAAGTCCTAGTGGAAAACATCATATAGAAGATTTAGCTCTTGCAGGTGGAATTCCAGCAATAATGAATGAGTTATCAAAAAATGGACTTATATGTGAAAATGCCTTAACTGTAACAGGAAAAACAGTAGGAGAGAATATAAAAGATAAGGTTGTACGTGATAACAATGTAATTCATTCTATAGAGGCACCTTACAGCAACAAAGGTGGACTTGCTATATTAAGAGGAAACTTAGCTTTAGATGGTGCAGTAGTAAAAGAGTCAGCTGTAGCAAAAGAAATGCTTAAGCATCAGGGTCCAGCAAGAGTATTCAATTCAGAAGAAGAAGCTGTTCAATCAATATTTGGAGGAAAGATAAACAAAGGTGATGTGATCATTATAAGATACGAAGGACCAAAGGGAGGTCCAGGTATGAGAGAAATGCTATCTCCAACTTCTGCTATAGCAGGTATGGGATTGGATAAAGACGTAGCACTTTTAACTGATGGAAGATTCTCCGGAGCAACAAGAGGAGCAGCTATAGGCCACGTATCTCCAGAAGCTATGGAAGGCGGAATCATAGGACTTGTAGAAGAAGGGGATACAATTTCTATAGATATACCAAATAAGAAACTAGAAGTATTAGTTAGTGAAGAAGAGCTTGCAAAACGTAGAGAAAAATACGTTAAACCAGAACCTAAAATCACTAAAGGTTATTTAGGTAGATATGCAAAATTAGTTACTTCAGCTAACACAGGAGCAGTATTGAAGTAGAAACTCTCACCTAAGTATGGAAAAGTAAAACCTAATAGTGAGAAGTAATTTAAAATAAAGAAATTTAGTGTATTATACAAAAAGCCTGTTTCATAAAATGGATTCAGGCTTTTGTTTTAGGTATCTGAAAAAAATTACCCGTTAAATTGGCTAGTTATTTTTTTGAAGATGCCTTAAGGAATAGAAAGGAGTTTTGACGATGAAAGCATCTTTTACTATAAGAAAGGCACAACATAACGATATTGAAATGCTGGTTGAACTATTAAAGGTTCTTTTTTCTATTGAGGAAGACTTTGTTTTTGATGAAGAGAAGCAGAGACGAGGGCTTCGTATGATGCTTCAGGATCAGGATAACCGTTGTATATTCGTAGCGGAATTCGAACAGCATATTGTAGGAATGACTTCTGGTCAAATATTGGTTTCAACTGCTGAAGGTGGCATATCTGTTTTAGTAGAAGACGTAGTTATTGATGAAAATTATAGAAAACAAGGTATTGGAAGAGAACTGCTTAGTGCAATGGAAAGCTGGGCAGTTGAGAAAGGTGCTAAAAGATTACAATTGCTGGCGGATATTAACAATTCTTCGGCACTAGTATTCTACAAAAAGTTAAATTGGAGTAACACAAGGCTTACGTGCTTACAGAAAAAAGGTATTTGAAATTTAATAAGCTGAACATTAAACAATAGTATGCTTTTACATACTATAAAACAAAAAAGTTACTACTACTATTTTAAAAATTAAAGTTATATAATAGTTTTAATGATTATTATTGCAATAATCAAACTATGTAGTTATTTTTATATTCAAAGGAGTGTTTTTAATGAAATTTACTTTTGATCATAACAATATTAATGTATTAGATCTTGAAAAAAGTCTTAAATTCTATAAGGAAGCCTTGGGCTTTAGTGAAGTTAGAAGACATAATCATCCAAACGGAGATTTTATCTTAGTTTATTTAGAAGATGGTGTTACTAATTATTCACTAGAACTTACTTGGTTAAGAGATAGAAAAGAACCATATAATTTAGGCGATAACGAAATTCATATGGCTGTAAGAGTAGACGATTATGATGCAGCACATGAGCTTCATAAAAATATGGGCTGTATATGCTATGAAAATAATGAAATGGGTCTTTACTTTATTGCAGATCCAGATGGATATTGGACAGAAATTCTTCCAAATAAAAGATAATATTAGATTATAAGAAGGAAGGAAAAATTATGGATAATGTTAAAGCTAAAATTAACTATTTATATCATAGTGGATTTATAGTTGAAACAAAAACTCATATATTGATTTTTGATTACTTTAACCATAAAGGCGTTAGTGAAGAAATCAGTTTAAGCAGCGGAGTAATTCCAGATGAAGTTTTCAAAACTGAAAAAAACATAATAGTTTTTGCTTCGCATAGCCATGGAGATCACTTTAATCCCATAATTTTTGAATGGAAAAATATAAACTCTAATATTAAGTATGTGTTAAGTAGTGATATACAGCTAAAAGATACTTATCCAGAGAGCTATATTATTGCAGAAGGAAGTAGTTTAAATTTAGGAGCTGCTTTTATTAAGGCTTATGGGTCAACAGATCTAGGGGTTTCATTTCTCGTAAAAGTTGATAAATTGAATATATTTCATGCTGGTGATTTAAACTGGTGGCATTGGAAGGATGAAAGTGATGACTACAATGAAGAAATGGCTAAAGCCTTTAAACAGCAAATCAGCAATCTTAAGCATGAAAAGATTGATATAGCTTTCTTTCCCGTAGACCATAGACTTGAAGAATATTATTATTTAGGTGGAAAATACTTTATAGAAAACTTGGAACCTATGTTGTTTATACCTATGCATTTTGCAAATGATCCTACAGTTACAGAGGATTTTAAAAATAAATTTAAATGGCAACGTACAGAAATTGTAGAAATTAATAAAAGAGGGCAACAAATATTGTTTTAAAAAAACCACTCGGATACACCGAGCGGTTTTTTGCTAGTTCATACTTGCTTTTATAACATCTAATCTTTCTTTAAGTTTCTTTATATCTGTCTCACCACTGCTTAAATTATTAGCTTGGTCAACATTACTTGAATTAGTTTCCTCAAGTTTTTGAATAGTCAACTGAAGCTTGTTTACGTCTCCAGTACTAGCAGCGTCTTTTAGGGAATTAAAAATATCAATGTATGAGCTTATTAAATTAATAGCCTGATCTGAAGATTCTATATCCAAATTTATACTTTTTATATAATCTTCTTTTAAAAATTCTAAACCATTTTGAGCTTGTAAATTTGATGCTGAATCTCTTAGGGTAATCAAATCTTGCTTATAAGTTTCCACAGTAGCCTTACAATCATTGTAGATATTAATAAAGTTATCTAGCTCACTGAATAGCTGGCTAGGATCATCTGTATTTTCAAGGCTGCTCTCAGACATAACCTCATTTGAGATGTCCTCCATATACTTTGTAATACCTTTAGTTTTACTGATATAGCTTTCAGAATAGGACAGCAAGTTATCTATATAATTCTTTTCCTCTGGTGTTATATTGTCGGAACCTTTTAAAGAATATTCTACAGGAATATCTATGGAAGCAAAGCCCCCTAGTAAAATTATATTCTTAAAGCTCTTATTATCTATAAAGTCCTTTTGATTACTTATATCTTGTCCATTAGTAAGAAGTATCGGTGCATTAAGTTTAGATGCTAGTGCACTACCAGACAAAGCATCAGGAAAGTTTGTGCCATTAGCAAGCACTGCAGTATCAGTATCTGTACTAAAATACTCAGATATAGCTAATGAGGTTTCATATCTAGTGCTGCCAGCTAATTTTATGATGTTACTGCTACCTAATGAAGGAAGCAGTTTACTAAGTTCAGCAGTAACACCATCCCCCACAGAAGCATATCCTCCAACTATGTAAACTTTGCTAGGATTTATATTTTTAATCATATCTTTAGCTTCTGTTGATAAACTTGAATTTGATGTCATTATTATTGGATAGCCCTTTGAAGCTGCAATGCTAGAAACGCTAAGGGCATCAGCAAATCCATATGCATTTGCAATAACAATTGGAGTACCTTTTTCTACCTTCATAAAGTTCACGATGGATTTATTAGTATCAAATCTATCTTTTCCACCAAGTCTTACAAGGTTAGTATACCCAAGTGTTTTCATATGTTCTATAAACTCTTCGCTTACAGAGGCTGTTCCCCCTAATAAATATATGGTACCGCTTTTATCCAAGTTATTCTCTATGTATTGAATAGTATCTGTATTTTCACTTAAGTTGTTATTTGATAATACTATAGGCGCATTTAATTTTTTAGAAAGGACACTTCCTGCTAAGGCATCTGGAAAATCTTTTCCGCTAGCAATTATTACATTTTGTAATTTTTCACCCTTGTTATAACTGTTTGAAATACTAACAGATGTTTTATACCTGTCTGCACCATATAATCTTTCAACATTATAGCCACCTTTTGCGAGAGCTAAGCTAGTAAAGTTTACTGTAATAGCTGCTGCTGCAACTAAACTAAATACTTTTTTCAAATATATCACTCCTTCTTTAACTGTTATAATGGAATTATATCATACAAACTATAAAGTTTCATAGAGTAAGTACAGGAATACATGGGATAAGAAAACTATATTACTTATAAAATCCTAAAATAAATTTTACTTATAATGTAGCTAACTGCTAGGAGATGATAAGATAAAGTGAAACTTGAAGCAGATGGGAGTATTAGATCGGGTAGTCATGGGATAAACTAAATGTGAGAACTAAGTTTTACTTTATATAAAAGCACAGGAACACTAAGGCTTAAATTTTCTCAGTGTTCCTGTACTTTAACCTATATAAAGACTAATAAAAACATTCTATAATCATGTCTTTAGATTTATAGATTTACACAATATTTTTCCTCAAGTTTTATGGGATAATAAGATTTTTTTGCTTTTCTTAAGCCCTCAATTCCTAAATCCTGCTCTCTGTTAACATATTTTACTTCACTTAAATATCTTTCAACAAAAGTCTTATTGGTAAAGGCATATATTCCATTAATATTTGTTTTACCTTTTTCAATATGAACTATTGCCATATTATCATTTACACGCTCAGCAATAGTAAAAGCAGCTATTTCATTATCTACATAAACTGCCATACCTTTAAGATTTAATTCATCAGTATAATTTAATATTTCTTTTATTCCTTCTAACTCATAGGTTATATAGGTGCTGCCATCATAATTTTCATCATACCATCTTTCCGCCGCAAGAATACAATCTTCTATAACACCAGACTCTGAAAAATCTTTCACTAAATAATTGTAGTTTTTAATGAAATGGTTGTAATGATTTTTTTTGCTATGAAGCTTTTTACCTGATAAAGTCATAAGTTTATGGCTGCAATATATATAATCAAAGTTATCAACATCTTCTTCCACATGAGCTTCATCTCCATAGATATCTCTAAGATCATTTAGAAATGAATTTTCTACATCCTTGAAAAGATAATTCATCCTGTTCTCTTTTTTGTATATTTTTAATTCTTCAATTATATCTTTAAGGTTTTCTTTTTTATATCCAATAGGCTGCATAAAATGATATTTTTCTTTGAAATCTCTCTTTTTTATTATAAGTACATCATTATATATAGTATATTGAATATCACAACCCTTTCTCCAAATAAGTAGATTAGTAAAAGAATATTCACTAGTAGTAAACGGATAATCTCTTAAATACTTATCTAGAATTTGTTTATCATCAATAGTTATAGGATTAAAATTCAGCATAAATACTCTCCTTGTCCTATAAATTTATTTATAAAATAATTCTATAACAATTCAGATGAAACCCTATAAAATTTAATAAATATGTCAATTTAATTATATAACTTTATGTATAAATCAGAGAAGTATGCACTTTTTAGTTTTATAGTAACCAAAAGTATACTATAAAAGCTTGTAGAGATTTAGAGGTTATTTTTATGCATATCTTCCCACTCTTGACGAAGAATTCCATAAAGATACATATCATAGCGCTTACCATCTCTATGAATGTACTCTCTATATGTTCCTTCTCTTTTAAATCCTAATTTTTCATATAAGCTTATAGCTGGTTTATTATAGGATAACACTGTCAGTTGAATTCTATGAAGATTTAGTTCTTGAAATCCAAATTCCATAGTAAGATATAAGGCTTCATTACCAATGCCTTTTCCCCTAGAGTCAATATCTCCAATTCCTATATATACAATTGCTGTACCATTATTCCAAAGTATATTTTCAAAACCCGTTACCCCTACTAAGGTATTATCTTTAATGGATCTTACAGCAAAAATATACTTGTCATTGGATTTTTTAATGTTATGTAACATTTCTTTAAGTTGATCTTGAGACTTAGGAAACGCAGGAACAACGTCATAAAGTCTAAGAAACTCTGTATTATTGTACCAAGATTCAAATATATATAGATCATCATCTTTAAAAGAGCATAGTCTTATATGGGTTCCTGTAAGTAACCTGTTTATTAACACTGAAAAATACCTCCTTGCTGTAATATTTTTGTATATATAGAAATTAAAAATTACATAAACTATTATATCGTATAATAAATGTTTTTAGCAAATAGTAAAGAGGAAGTATACTTGAATCCATGGTAATAAAACTGACAAAATATACATAAAAATCATTTTATTTGTATATATTCTTTTATTATGCCTAATATGCAGTAAAGCCTACTTATATAGTATATGATTTAAATTATAAAATTGCGAAAAGTATAGCAAATATATATACAGTGCGTACCATAATTAAAGGGTATTCATTAAATATAGAAAAAATATTAAGAGGTATAAATGAAACTACGCCAGTCAAAGAATAAGTGGCAAAGCAACATAAATTATTGTGGTTGCTGGTATTTATAATAACTTGTTGGTATAATTTACATATATACTGTGAAAATTATAAATTGAAACTTGAATTAGATGGAATTTGTTTTACGACTTCAGGAGCTTAGTGCCGCTTATCCTAACTCTTGAAGAATATAATCAAGGAGCTATATGTATGATAGGAATAACAAAGCTATTATGTGGATCTGAAAATTTTGGGGATAAATTGCGCTATATCTCGGGTGCTGCTCAGGAAAAGTATGGAGTTAGTTCTGGAAAAGGTCCAGTAGTGGTTTGGAACTGTACTAGAACATGTAATCTTAAATGTATGCACTGTTATGCTGATTCTGATAGCAAAACATACCAAGAAGAACTCAGCACTGAGGAAGCAAAGGATTTCATTAAAGACTTAGGGGAGTTTAGGATACCTGTTATACTTTTTTCAGGTGGTGAACCTTTGATGAGAAAAGATATATTCAGCCTAATTGAGCATTCTAATACATATAATATTAGAAGTACTATTTCTACTAATGGCACTCTTTTAGATAAAGAAGTATGTGAAACATTAAATAAGTTAAATGTAGGATATGTTGGGGTAAGTTTAGATGGAATAGGTTCAAGGCACGATGAATTCAGAAAAACTAAAGGTGCTTTTGAAAAAGCAATAAAAGGAATAAGGAATTGCTTAGAGGTTAGACAAAAAGTAGGTCTAAGATTTACAATTAACCGTTATAATTACGATCAGCTAGGGGATATTTTTAAGCTTATTAAAGAAGAAAAAATACCAAGAGTATGCTTTTATCATTTAGTTTATTCAGGAAGAGGAAACGAAATGATAAAGGAAGATATAACAAAAGAAGAAACAAGAAACGCTATGGATTTTATTATTGAAAAAACTTTAGAACTTGGAGAAAATGTAGAAATTTTAACAGTAGATAATCATGCAGATGCTGTATATGTATACCTGCAAGCTTTGAAGAAACACCCAAACTTAGCTGAAAAAATTTTGCAGTTAATAAAGCTTAACGGTGGTAATAGGTCTGGTATGGCCTTTGCCAATGTAGATTATAACGGCAATGTTCATCCAGATCAATTTACCTGGAATCATACCTTTGGAAACCTAAGAGAAAATAAGTTTAGCCATATTTGGATGAACAGCCAACACGATATTTTAAGAGGTTTAAGAGATAGAAAGCCTTTACTTAAGGGACGCTGCAGTAAGTGTAAATGGATATCCCTATGTAATGGAAACTTTAGAGCTCGAGCGGAAGCTATAACCAGAGATTTTTGGGCATCAGATCCAGCCTGTTATTTAACTAATGAGGAAATTGGTATAAGCGACGAAATTGGATTGATTTAGGAGGGAAACAATGATAGTATCTTGGAACACCACTAATAAGTGTAACATGTATTGTGATCACTGCTATAGAAATTCTGGTTTAGAAAATGAAGGAGAACTTACAACAGAACAAGGAAAATCTTTATTAGAAGAAATTGCAAAGGCTGGTTTTAAAATAATGATCTTTTCAGGTGGAGAACCACTTATGAGAAAAGATATATTTGAACTTATAAGCTATGCTGATGAACTAGGTTTACGCCCTGTTTTAGGAAGTAATGGGACGCTTCTAACTGAAGAGAATGTAAAAAAACTAAAACAGTGTGGATTAAAAGCTGCAGGAATTAGTTTAGACAGTGTTGATGGAAATAGACACAATAAATTTAGAAAATGTGATAACGCATGGAGAGATACTTTGTTTGGAATGAAAAATTGTAGAAATATTGGACTGCCGTTTCAGATTCATACAACAGTTATGAAGTGGAATAAGGATGAAATTATTAATATGGCTAATTTTGCTGAGGCTATGGGAGCCCGTGCATATCACCCATTCTTCTTAGTTCCTACAGGCAGAGGAGAAAATATTGAAAATGAAATTTTGGATACTGAAGAATATGAACATTTATTATACTTGTTAATGAAGAAACAACAAGAAACTAGCATGGAGATAAAGCCCACTTGTGCACCTCAATTTATAAGAGTTGCAAAAGATATAGGCATGGAAACTAGATTTACTAAAGGTTGCTTAGCGGGAACCAGTTATTGTATTATAGATCCAAAAGGAAATGTTCAACCTTGTGCATATTTGAAGGAATTAGCCGGCAATGTTAAAGAAAGCCCCTTTAGCAAAATCTGGTCAGAGAGTAGTATATTTAATAAATTAAGGACTTTACAGTATGAAGGCAACTGTGGTATTTGTAAAAGTAAAAAAAATTGCGGTGGATGTAGGGCAAGAGCATCATACTATAATAGTGGAAACTATATGGCAGAAGATACTATATGTATTAACACAATTAAATAGGCAATATAAATTTATAGAGGTGAATTTATGGATGAACTAGACAGACTGCTGTTAAACTTATTGCAGAAAGGATTACCTATGGAGTCAAGTCCATTTTTAAAGTTAGCTAATGAACTTAATATTACTGAAGAAGAGGTTATAGCTAGAACAGATAAATTAAAATCACAAGGGTATATTAGAAGATTAGGCGGAATTGTTGATTCTAAGAAATTAGGTTATTACAGTACATTGTGTGCCATAAGTGTACCTGATGAAAAAATTGATAAAGTAGCTAGGATTATAAACAAGTTTAACGAGATAACACATAATTATGTTAGAAATTATTATTATAACATTTGGTTTACTATAATTGCACCATCTAAAGATAGAGTAGATGAAATTGTTAACAGTATAAAGGTTGAAAGTGAGTTAGAAAAAGTACTTACTTTACCGGCAGTTAGATTATTTAAAATTAACGCTACTTTTAATATGTTAAGGGAGATAGATGATGCTAAGCTTATTAGAAAAAAATATAGTTAAAAGATTATCTGGAGATATTCCTTTATGTAATGAACCTTATAAGAAATTAGCTGAAGAGCTTGGAATTACTGAAGAAGAGTTGTTAGCTAACATAAATACCTTACATCATAGGGGTATTATAAAGAGGATAGGTGGGGTGTTATTTCATAGGGAAGCCGGATTTAAAGCCAATGCTATGGTTGTATGGAAAGTTCCAGGAGAAAGGATAGAGCACATTGGAAATTTAATATGTTCTTTTAGTGAAGTAACACATTGCTATGAAAGGCAAACTTATGAAGATTGGCCATATAATTTATTTACTATGATACATAGCGAGAGTAGAGAAATATGTGAAAATGTTATTAAAAAAATAGCTGATGTTATTAAGATAACAGATTATAAAATTTTATATAGTACAAGAGAATTAAAAAAAAGTAGTATGAAATATTTCGTAGAAGAGAAATAACTATTCTAACACGCATTTATGGTTCCTGCAGGTCAACTTAAAGAGTATAGTTAAGAGGGATATTTTTATGTAACAAATCCATATAGATGAATTTTAACCAAATGAAGCCTGACATGGTTATTGATTTTATTTTTGAATTATGATAAATTGAATTTATAAACCTGTAAAAATTTAATAGCTAAGGGGAGTCTATACTAATAGGCTGAGAGTGGAATGTTATTCCTTACCCTCATAACCTGATTTGGGTAATGCCAACGTAGGGAGAGAATGGATGTTTTTGTGTTATGCTTATTTTTAGTAACACAAAATTTGGTCTTATTTAGAATTATGAGGGAAGCACTTTTTTGCTTCCTTTTTGTTTTTTATCCATTTTATACCTAGAACAAGAGGTTCTCTTTAATTAGCGAAGGTATTAGTGCCAGTTTGCTATGGTATAAACTAACTTAAGAAGTTAGCTTTAAGAAATTTTGCATAAGTTTTACTTCATAGGAAAGAAGGTGAGAAAATGATTATAAATGGAGAAGCTATAAATTTTAAGGGTGGAATCACTATAACTGAAATGCTGGAAGAATTGAAATTAGATTCAAATAAGGTGGTAGTAGAAGTAGATTTAGAAATAATAAATAAAGATGAATTTTCAGTAAAAATATTAAGCACTGACTCTAAGGTTGAAATAATTAGATTTGTTGGAGGCGGTTAACATGAATATTTTCTTAAATGAGAGAAAAACAGAAGTAGAGCAGAATACTACAGTTTTTCAATTAAGAAGTATGGTTAAAGAAGATGCTGATATAGTTGTGTATAATGGCTTTATCATAAAAGAAGATTATGTATTAAATGAAAATGATAAGGTAGTATTTATAAAAAAAGGAGAAATACCTAAGCTAGAAGACATGGAAGCCATGCTTTTAGCAAGACATACACCTTTTGTTCATAACAAAATAAAAGAATGTAGTGTAGGTATTGCAGGACTTGGAGGACTTGGGTCAAATGTGGCTGTATCTCTTGCTAGAGTAGGAATTGGAAGGCTTGTATTAGTAGATTTTGATGTTGTGGAACCTAGTAATTTAAATAGACAACAATACTTTATTAAGCATTTAGGAATGAAAAAAACTCATGCTTTAGAACAAATAATAAGTGATTGTAATCCATTTGTTAGAGTTGAAAAGAAAGATGCATTTTTAGATGAAAATAATATTATAGATATTTTCAAAGATGTGGATATAATAGTAGAAGCTTTTGACAACCCTGTTTCTAAAGCTGTATTAGTAAATACGGTTTTAAGTAAAATGAAAGACAAAAAAATCATAGCAGCTTCAGGTATGGCTGGATATTTTTCAAGTAATACTATTGCCACGAAAAAGATAAAAGATAACTTTTACTTAATAGGAGATGGAGAAAATGAGGCCAAGCCGGGGTGTGGTCTTATGGCACCTAGGGTTGCTATTGCTGCAAATCATCAAGCAAATGCGGTTTTGAGAGTTATACTTGGTGAAGAATAACGTAATAAAATATTATAGGGGGATAGAGCGAAAATTTAACTTATACGACCGGATATATTACCATGTTTCGTCACGTTAAATATTTTTAATTAGTCTAAAGCTCGAATTTAAGCAGAGAGCCAAAATCTGTGATTTTGTGCGAATCGCTTACTCCTCTGACCAAAGGAAGAGGAGTTTTATAACAATGCAAAAGAACTTTGATAAACTCGTACCTCAAACATATCTAAAGTTCTAAGATTTTTCTCAAATTCGAGCTAAGACTAATAAAAAACATTTAAATGTGACTTCAACATTGGTAATATATCCCTATGTATAAGTTAAATTTTCACCGAGAATCCCTACAATATATTATTTTGAAAATAATAAAAATATGTTTTGGAGGTCTAATAATATGGAAAAATTAAAAATAGGAGAAACCGAACTTAATAGTAGACTATTTGTGGGAACAGGAAAGTATTCATCAAATAATGTAATACCAGAGGTTTTAAAGAGTTCTGGTGCTCAGGTTATTACTGTGGCTTTAAGAAGGGTAGATTTAAACTCTAAGGATGAAAATATATTGAATTATATTAGTAAAGATATTATCTTGCTTCCAAATACCTCTGGAGCTAGAAATGCTGAAGAGGCTGTGAGACTTGCAAGATTAGGAAGAGCTGCAGGATGTGGTAATTGGGTTAAAATAGAAGTTATTTCTGACAATAAATATCTTCTTCCAGATAACCTAGAAACCATAAAAGCTACAGAAATTTTAGCAAAGGAAGGCTTTGTAGTTCTTCCATATATGAATCCAGATTTAATGGATGCAAAGAGATTAGTGGATGCTGGGGCAGCTGCGGTCATGCCTTTAGGAGCACCTATTGGAACTAATAGAGGGATAAGAACCAAGGAAATGATAAGAATTTTAATTGATGAGATAAGCTTGCCAATAGTTGTAGATGCGGGTATAGGTAGACCATCTGAAGCTACTGAGGCTATGGAGATGGGTGCAGATGCTGTACTTGTTAACACAGCTATAGCAACTGCAGGTGATCCTGTACTTATGGCTGAAGCTTTTTCATTAGCTGTACAGGCTGGTAGAAAAGCTTATGTATCTAAGCTGGGAGCTCAAAGAGAATATGCAGAAGCATCATCTCCTCTTACTGGGTTCTTAAGATAGGAAGTGAAAGAATGAGTTTTTATGAAAAAATAAAAGAATATAAGGGTTTTGCTTTCCATGACTATTTTGAAAGAGTTACGGACAGCCAAATTGAAAGAGCTATTGCAAAAGATAGAATTAATGAAGAGGACTTCTTAGCACTGTTATCACCAAAAGCTGAAAACCATTTAGAGGCTATGGCTCAGAAAGCACATGATATTACATTAAGAAATTTTGGGAAAAGCATAGTCCTATATACACCTATGTATCTTGCCAATTACTGCGAAAATAAATGCGCTTACTGCGGTTATAATGTAGAAAATAAAATTGCAAGAAAGAAACTTACTTTTGAGGAAGTAGAGAAGGAAGCAAAATCAATAGCAGCTACTGGTATTAAGCATATTATAATTCTTACAGGAGAATCATCTTATCATACACCGGTATCTTATATAAAAGATTGTGTAAAAATATTAAAAAAATATTTTAGCTCTATATGTATTGAAATATACCCATTAGAACAAAAAGAATATGAAGAACTTATAGAAGCAGGAGTAGATAGTCTTACAATTTATCAAGAAACATACAATGAAGAAGTTTATGATAAAGTACATTTAGCTGGACCAAAAAAGAATTATAAATATAGATTAGATACTCCAGAGAGAGTTTGTAAAGCAAAAATACATTCCGTAGGAGTAGGTGCACTTTTAGGACTTTATGAATGGAGAAGTGAAGCGTTTTTTTCAGGGCTGCATACTGCTTACATACAGGATAAATACCCAGCTGTAGAAATTAGTATGTCTGTTCCAAGGATAAGACCACATGCAGGAAGTGCTATTGATATTTATGAAGTATCAGATAAAAATATAGTACAAGTTGCTTTGGCTTATAAAATATTTCTTCCAAGAGCAGGTATAAATATTACTACTAGAGAAAGAGCAGATTTTAGAGATAACTTCATACCTCTTGGAGTGACAAAAATGTCTGCAGGAGTTTCTACAGAGGTTGGTGGACATTCTGCTGAAGATAAAGGAGAAGGACAATTTAATATTGCAGATGGTAGAAGTGTTGAAGAAATTAAGCAAGCAATAACTAAAAAGGGGTATAATCCAGTGTTCAAAGATTGGGGAGCACTAAACACTGGAATGTAGGGTTCATGCAGGTCAACTTAACTTATACGACCGAATATGTTGCCAAACTTCAGCACGTTAAAAACTTTTAATCAGTCTAAAGTTTGTGTTTAAGCAGAGAGCCAAAATCTGTGATTTTGTGCGAATCGCTTACTACTCTGACGAAAGGAAGAGTAGTTTCATAATAGATTTAAAAGAACCTTATATAAACTTGTTGCACTCAAACATATATAAGGTTCTAAGATTTTCTAAAACACTTCACTAAGACTGATAAAAAGTTTTTAAATGTGCTTTCAGTTTTGGCAACATATTCCTACGTATAAGTTAAGTTTCAAGTCTGGAACCCTATAAGTTTACACAGAGAAATCCTATATAAACATTAAAGGAGTAAGTTATACAAACATGTTTGAGTTAAAAGGTAATGGTAGAATTTATGTGGTTACAAATAGGCATTTGATAAAGCAAGGAAATATTTATGATGTAGTGGAGAAGTGTGCATCAAAAGGAGCCCATGGTTTATTTTTAAGGGAAAAGGATTTATCTTATGACGAATTGAAGGAAATGGCTGAAGGAATAAAAAAGATAACGGATAACTATGGTATACCATTGATTGTAAATGGAAATTTTCAAGTAGCTAAAGAAATAGGGGCCTATGGGTTTCATATAGGTTTCAACGGTTTTAGGAGTATGATATCTAAAGGTGAGCTACAAATGGAAATTAAGAAGAAAGACTCTTTTAATAACAAAGAGAAGTACATGAGTAAAATAGATTCTAATAGCATAAACAATAATATAGTAGGAGTTTCAGTTCATAAGTTGGAGGAAGCTGTAGAAGCGGAAAAATTAGGTGCAGATTATTTAATAGCAGGTCATGTATTTGAAACTAATTGTAAGCCCGGACTAGAAGGAAGAGGAATTGGCTTTATTAAAGAAATTTGTCAGAATGTTTCTATACCGGTTATAGCTATAGGTGGAATAAATCATCATAATTACAAAGAAATTTTGCTATCTGGTGCTCATGGTGTGGCCATTATGTCATTAGCTATGTCAATAGTATGAAACATAGCTATTAGACAGTTACTTATAGTGTAAAACTAGAAAATAAACATAATAATGATAAATGAAGAATATAAGCTTATATTCTTCATTTGTTAAATCTCGAAAACAATATATATAATATACAAAATAATGTACAACTATGGTAATATGTGCTAAAATATGACACATAAACCTTTAGTAAGTTTATAAATGTACATATATTTATAATTCTTAATAGGATAATTACCTAGTATATTTATTTTATAATGTATATGCATTTATATTTTTTGGAAAGCTAGTTGATGAAGACTAAAGGCTTCTGAACATTTTTATAAAATAACATAGAAAAGATAAAGTTAACAATATAATTCACACAAAACAATACTTTTATATCTTCTTAATAGATTAATACTAAGAGATAAAAGGGAGGATTATTATGATTATTACAACAACAACACAAATAGAAGGTAAAAAAATTACTGAATACAGAGGAATAGTCTTTGGAGAAGTTATTACTGGAGTAAATTTTGTAAAAGACTTTATGGCAGGCATCAGAGATTTAGTAGGTGGAAGATCACGAACCTATGAAGATGAACTTGTTGAGGCGAGAACCCAAGCACTTCAGGAGCTGGAGCAAAGAGCTAGAGATTTAGGTGCAAATGCAGTAGTAGGTGTAGATATAGATTATGAAGTTTTAGGTCAGGCAGGAAGTATGCTTATGGTTACAGCATCAGGAACAGCTGTTGTTACAGATTAGTAGGAATACTTTAATTATATATATAAAAGCCAGTAAAAGGTATTTTTTAAAAGCTTGTAAGTAAATAATAATATATGAAAAACACAAATGTAATAAAAAAATTAAATTTATAATAAATATCCTATAAATTGATATAATATTATAAAACTGAAAATAAAATTAAGTTACTAAAATAAAATAGAAAAAAGTTTTGGAGAATCATCAAAAACATGTTGACTTATATATATACCAATATTATAATAAGAGCATAAATTTAAACTGTTTAAAAGCAATGACAGGGAGAGTAAATATAATCAAGATTAAAAGCGAGTCTGGAAAGGTGAAAGCCAGGTATTGAGGTTATATGGAAGAACACCCTCGAGTATTTAACCGAAATTTTTAAAAGAGTAGGCTTAAACGTTATGTCCAGCGTTACATGGACTGGGTATGTATAAACATAAATTATTTTATTATGTTATCTGTACTGATGAGATGAGCTTAAAGCTAATTTAGGGTGGCACCGCGGAATGTAACCGTCCCTATACCGAAGGGTATAAGGAGGGTTTTTTTTATTTGTCTAATGTTTTTAGTGGTGGTAACTCTAAAAAGCTATCTTATACGGAATATGTTGATATTATTTATGTTTTTAGAACTCAAAGAGTGAGCTATTAGCTAAAATGGGTGGCACCGCGGAAATATTATCCGTCCCAGTATCGTCAAAGATACTAGGGCGGATTTTTATATGCTCAAAATGTAGTTTCAGAGAACACATTATCCGTAGAGTTTCTTATAATATTTTTGTTGGAGCAGCGGTTACATAAATAATTATAATAATTAGGAGGTAAAAATATGGAAAATATAGTAGAGAGAGTTGAAGAAAGAGTTTATGTGGAGGATGTTAACAAAGTTGAATTTGATGAGATTTTAGTAAGAGGTTGGATACATAAAATCCATGACATGGGTAAGTTTGGATTTGTTCATCTTAGAGATAAAACAGGAATAATTCAACTTGTGGTTGATAAGGAACAACTTAAAAATTTAAGATTAGAGATGAGTATTGAAGTAATAGGAAGTAAGGTTGAAAATGCTAAGGCTCCAGGTGGAGTAGAAATACAAGTTAAAGAATTAAAAGTTTTAGGAAACACTTATTATGATATGCTTCCAATACCAGTTAATGATTTTAAGAAGAAAGTACATTTAGAAACTCAATTAGATCATAGAGCTATAAGTCTTAGAGCACCAAAAGCTAGAGCTGTTTTTAAGGTTCAAGAAGAAATAGTTACAGCTTTTAGAGATTATTTAAGAGCTAATAAGTTTTCAGAAATTCATACACCAAAAATTATAGCATCTGGTACTGAAGGTGGTTCTGAAATGTTTACTGTAAACTACTTTGAACGTAGAGCATTTCTAGCTCAAAGTCCTCAGTTTTATAAACAGATGATGGTAGGTGCAGGTTTTGAAAGAGTATTTGAAATAGCTCCAGCCTATAGAGCAGAGCTTCATAATACTTATAGACATCTAAATGAATATATAAGTCTTGACCTAGAGATGGGATTCATAGAAGATGAAAATGATATTATGGACGTAGAAGAAGGCTTTATAAGATATATGTTTGAACATCTTAAGAAGACTTGTGAAAAAGAACTTCAAATATATAATATAAATTTACCTGAAAAAGTAGAAATACCAAGAATCGCACTAGCAGAAGCTCAAAGAATACTTTTAGAAGAGTTTGGAAAGAAATCACCAGTAGGAAACATTGATGCTGAGGGAGAAGCAATTTTTTCAAAATATATAAAAGAAAAATATGATAGTGATTTTGTATTCTTAACAAAATATCCAGTAGCAAAAAGACCTATGTATGCTATGCCTGATGATGAAGGAATGACAAAAAGCTTTGACTTAATATACAAGGGCTTAGAAATAACAACAGGTGGTCAGAGAATTCACGATTATGAAATGCTAAAGGAAAATATAAGAAAATTTGGTTTAAATCCTGAAGATTTTGGATTCTATATTGAAAGCTTTAGATATGGAATGCCGCCACATGGAGGATTAGCAATAGGTTTAGAAAGAATAACAATGAAAATTCTTGGACTTGACAATATAAGAGAAGCAACATTACTTCCTAGAGATATGAAGAGAATAGAACCATAGGATTTTTAAGAGGAGGATATTTGTATGATTAATATAGATGAAGTTAAATACATTGCTAAGCTTGCTAAGCTTAAATTTACAGAAGAAGAAGCTGAAAAAATGGCTAAGGAGTTTGGAGCAATATTAGGACATTTTGAGTCTATAGATAAATTTGATTTAAGTGATATAGATTTAAATGCTTATAGTAAGGATTTAGAATCTGTAGTCAGAGAAGATGTGGAAGTAGTATTTGAGGATAAGGAAAAACTGTTCCAAAATGTTAAGAGTATGAGAGAAACTTATATAGAAGTGCCTAAGATTATAGAGTAACTTAGAAACCCTATGTAACCACAACTTAAATTTAACTTATACGTAGAGATACATTACCAATGCTGAAGTCACATTTAAATATTTTTTATTAGTCTTAGCGAAAATTTGATAAAAAATCTTAGAACTTTAGATATGTTTGAGCATAGCGAGTTTATCAAAGTTCTTAGATTTTTATCAAACTTGAGCTTTAGACTAATTAAAAATATTTAACGTGACGAAGCATAGTAATGTATCCTGGAGTATAAGTTAAATTTTGGGCATGGTTATATATAAAGTTAAGTTATAAATTACATGGAATTAAAACATTAGTTCAGGAGGGAATTGCATGAAAGTTGAAGCTATGACAGCTTATGAAATAAAAAAAGGAATAGAAGAAAAAAAGTTTACCTCTGAGGAAATAGTAACGGAACTTTTTAAGAGAATAAAAGAGGTAGATCCTAAAATAGAGGCATATATAACTTTATGTGAAGAAGAAGCTTTAAAATCAGCAAAGGCTGTTGATGAAAAAATTGCAAAAGGTGAAAAAGTAGGAAAACTAGCAGGAGTTCCTATTGCCATAAAGGATAATATTTGTACTGATAGTATCAGAACTACCTGTGCATCTAAAATGCTTGAAGATTTTATACCACCTTATGATGCAACAGTAATTAAAAAGCTGAAAGAAGAGGATGCAGTTATTGTTGGTAAAGTTAGCATGGATGAATTTGCTATGGGATCTTCTACAGAAAATTCAGCCTTTGCAAAGACTAAAAATCCATGGGATTTAAAAAGAGTTCCTGGTGGGTCATCTGGTGGATCTGCTGCTGTAGTTGCTGCAGGAATAGCACCAATAGCTTTAGGATCAGATACTGGTGGATCAATAAGACAGCCAGCAGCCTTCTGTGGAGTAGTTGGATTTAAACCTACTTATGGAGCAGTATCAAGATTTGGATTGATTGCATTTGCATCTTCCTTAGATCAAATAGGACCTTTAGGAAAAACTGTAAAAGATTGCGCTCTTACTTTAGAAGTTATTGCTGGTACTGATTCTATGGATAGTACTAGTTACAAAGGTCATATAGATACAGACTATTTAAGCGCTTTAGATGGAAGTGTTGAAGGCTTAAAAATAGGAGTACCAAAAGAATTTTTTGGTAAGGGATTAAATGAAGAAATAGAGAAGGCAACCAGAGCAACTATAGAAAAGTTAAAAGAAATGGGAGCTGAGGTTGAGGAAATATCCTTACCTATAACAGAAGAAGGATTATCTTCATATTATATAATCTCTTCAGCAGAGGCTAGTTCAAACCTTGCTAGATATGATGGTATTAGATATGGATATAGAGCTGAAAATTATGCGGATGTTGATGAACTTATGGAGTTATCGAGAACAGAAGCTTTTGGAAAAGAAGTAAAGAGAAGAATTATGCTTGGAACTTATGTTCTTTCTTCTGGTTATTACGATGCATATTACAATAGAGCTCAAAAGCTTAGAAAAAAAATACAACAGCAATTTAAAGACATTTTCCAAAAATATGATTTAATATTAAGTCCTACATCTCCAGTGCTTCCTTTCTTGAGCGGTGAGAAGAGTGAAAATCCTTTGGAAATGTATTTAGCTGATATATATACTGTCAATATTAATTTAGCAGGAGTTCCAGCTATATCACTTCCATGTGGTTTTAGCAAAGATGGATTACCAATAGGAATTCAATTTATTGGACCTCATTTTGGAGAAAAGAAAATTCTTAAAGCTGCTTATGCACTAGAACAGGAACTTAATGTAAAAACATTAGCTGAGAATCTATAAAGTGAAACTTTAATGAAATAAGATTTAAAAAGCACTAAGTCACTAGTTAAGAGACGTAACTTTGTTGAAAAGAAAGGAGCTTAATTATGTTTGAAACTATAATTGGTCTTGAAATACATGCTGAATTAAGCACAAAAACGAAAATATTTTGTAACTGCTCTAGGGAATTTGGAGCAGAACCTAATAGTCATACTTGTCCAGTATGTAAGGGATTACCAGGTACTCTTCCTGTATTAAATAAAGAGGTAGTTAGCTTAGCTGTTAGGGCGGGAACTGTACTTAATTGTAAAATAAATAAACTTAATAAAATGGATAGAAAAAATTATTTTTATCCAGACCTACCTAAAGCATTTCAAACATCACAGTTTGATTTACCAATATGTGGTGAAGGTTTTGTAGAATTTGACGTAGATGGAGTTAAAAAGAAAGTTCGTTTAAATAGAATTCATATAGAAGAAGATGCTGGAAAGCTTGTTCACTTAGAAGATGAACCTTTTTCTTTGATAGATTATAACCGTGTTGGAGTACCGCTTGCAGAAATAGTTACAGAACCAGATATACGTTCTGCACAAGAGGCAGTAGCATTCCTAAAAACTTTAAAATCTATTTTAGAATATTCAGGTGTATCAGATTGTAGAATGGAACGAGGTTCTTTAAGATGTGACGTTAACATATCTATAAGACCTATAGGTCAAGAAAAATTAAATGCCAAGGTTGAGCTTAAAAATTTGAACTCCTTTAGAGAAATACAAAAAGCTATTGAGAAAGAAGAAAAAAGACAAAGAGAGTTATATACCTATGGAGAAGAGTTTAAAATAAAGCAAGAAACAAGACGATGGGATAGCGGAAAAGGAAGAACTGTTCCAATGAGATCAAAAGAAGATGCTCATGATTATAGATATTTCCCAGAGCCGGATTTAGTTCCAATAATAATAAAGGATGAGCAGATTGAAGCAATTAGAAGTACAATTCCTGAGCTTCCAGAAGCAAAAAAGCATAGATTTAGAGAGCAATATAGTCTTGGTGAGAAAGAAGTTGAATTCTTAGTTGGAGATAAAGCTTTAGGAGAGTTCTATGAAGAAGTAGTAAAAGCAGGGGCAACTCCTAAGATAGCTGCAAACTGGGTTTTAGGAGACCTACTTAGAATTCTAAAAGAAAAAGAAATAGAAAGTGAAGACATATCACTAAAGCCTGAAGCTCTTTATGATCTTATAAAACTTATTGAAGATGGAAAAATAAGTGGTACTGCAGCTAAAGAAGTCTTTGATGAGATGTTTGCAACTGGAAAAAATGCAGAAGATATAATTAAAGAAAAAGGATTATCTCAGATAAGTTCATCAGATGTATTAGAAAAAATTGTAGATGAAGTATTAGCAGCAAATCCTAAATCCATAGAGGACTATAAAAGTGGTAAACCTCAGGCTGCAGGATACCTGATGGGACAGGTAATGAAACAATCAAAAGGTCAGGCAAATCCTAAAATAGCTAAGGAATTAATTGAAGCAAAGCTAAAAGAAGCATAAAATTGTAGGGTTCCATCTTAGAACCCTATAATTATTCAGTCATTCCTTCGGTTTATAAGCTGTAGTTTCTTAATTGATATTAAATTTTCAGTATTATAGTCACATTTATGTAGGTAGGAAATATAATGATATTATGATACTTAAGAAGAAATAATGAGTAACGTTAGGATTAAAATTAAGATACTACAAAGATAACAAGGAGGAATATGTATGGCTGATGGATACGGATACGGTGGTTACGCTCCATATGGCGGTGGCTACGGTGGATTCGGATTTTGCGGATTTAATGTTTGGTGGATTTGGATAATAATCCTTCTATTCTTCTTCTGTGGATGTGGCTTTGGTGGCTTCCATGGTTTTGGAGGATACGGAGCAGCTCCAGGAGCAGGAGCACCACCTGCAGGAGAATACTACTAATTCTAATAACAGATATTATTAGGGAAACGAACAACGTTTCCCTTATTTATTGTATAATAAACTCATATATGGATATACATAAAAAGTAAATAAAACTATTCTTAATTAGAAAGAATATCCTCTAAAGCTTCTACATTTAGTATAGTTATAGTATTTTTATTAAAATCAATGAGACACTCGTCTTTCATATTGATCAGTTCTCTAGATAGAGAGGGTCTAGGAATACCTAATTGATCTGACATTTCTTTTTTTGTGCAATTTAATATTATAGTTAACTTTTTTTGGGTTTTATATTCATCTAAAATATAAGATACAACCTTTTGCTTTATAGTTTGATAGGATATATTTTTAAGCTTATTATTAAGCATAAGTATTTTGTTAGATAATAGAGTCATAAAGTTACCTAAAAATTTGGGGTTAACAGTTGATAGCTTTAATATGTTTTCTTTAGATATGAACATCACTTGAGAATTTTCTGCAGAAGTAATGGTAGCTGGATAAGTACTTTTATTAGAAAATATTATTACTTCCCCAAATATGTTTCCCTTAGTTAGCTTACTAATAGTAACGACTTTACCAGAGGCAAATATTTTTTGTACCTCAACACTTCCATTAAGCATAATTCCAATACTAGAACATCTGGAACCTTCTAAAGCTATTATTTCTCCTTTAGAAAAAGAAGCAACAGAGTAGTGTATATTGTTTAGCAGTTCTTCTATTTCCAATTCGTTAAATTCTTTCATTAGAATGCATTGTTTTAGTGTAAGTATAATGTCTTTCATAAAATATCTCCCAAAATTTTTATAGCGTAACATATGTTACAGATTATATAATAGTATTGTATTATAATAAATACATAAGAACAAGAGGGGGAGTAAAAAATGATAAGAAAAATTGTAAACATAGATAAGTCAAGCTGTAACGGATGTGGGTTATGTATTGATGCTTGTCATGAAGGGGCTATAGAATTAGTAGATGGTAAAGCTGTACTTATAAGTGATGAATATTGTGATGGACTTGGAGACTGTTTACCGGAGTGTCCTACAGGAGCAATAACTATAATAGAGAGAGAAAGTCAAGCTTATAATGAGGAACTAGTTATAAAAAAGATGGGAGAAAAGAAGAAAATAATTGAAAATCAAGCTATGCCATGTGGATGTCCAGGAACTGCAGCTAAAATCATAGAGAGAAAACCGCTTAAAGCTATATCCGCTGTTAAAAGTAGAGATACCTATGATATACAGACAACATCGGAGTTAAGACAATGGCCAGTACAATTGAGGCTTATAAATACACAAGCTCCATATCTAAAAGAAGCAGATTTGCTTGTAGCAGCCGATTGTACTGCTTATGCCTATGCTAACTTTCATGCAGAATTTATAAAGGATCGTATAGCTGTTATAGGTTGTCCTAAATTAGATGATGTGCAATACTATGAAGAAAAATTAGCTGAGATTCTAAAAGTCAATAATATAAACAGTATTACAGTTGTAAGAATGGAAGTACCTTGCTGTGCTGGAATAGTTAATGCAGTAAAGAAAGCTATGCTTAAGTCTGAGATAATAGTACCTTATAAAGAAGTAACCATATCCACTGACGGAAATATATTATAGATAATCGTGCCCGAAATTGAACTTATAATGTCATTATCTAAAAATAAAATTAAAGTTTATATAAAAAATAATGTTTTGGTGAATTTTAACAGGAATATGGGGTATAATGTATAGTATAAAGATTACTCATACAACTTCTAAAAAGAATAGTGCCTTATGTAGTGAATTGCATAAGGCACTATCTCTTTTTAATTTATGTTGTTCTAGATTCGAAGGTTCCGTAAATTATAGGCTTATAGTTATTAACCATAATCTTACCTTTGCATATTACTGTGTGAATTTTTAAGTCTTGATCCAATAGCAATATATCAGCATCGAAGTTCTCCGCAATTGTACCCTTATTTTTAAGCTTAAGGAGTTTAGCAGGAGAAGAGGTTAAGGGAATTAAGGCCTCTTCTATTGAAAGCCCTTTATCAATACACATTCTTATAGTCTCTATATTGGTGTCAGGAAGGCCAACAGATATTTTTAGAAGCTTTCCAGTTTTATCAAAGATAGGCATACTTCCACCTGCATCGGAACTCATGGTAATATTATATGGGGATACTCCCTCATGAAGTAAAGTTTTATAAACATCAGCAGCATATAGAGCTTCATCACCTTCTGGTTTTATACCTGTAGTTATATCAACAAATCCACCTATTTTAGCATATTCAATAGATTGTTTATATACAAGAGCATTTCTGTTTATATGGGTAGGAAGTAAGTTATCAACTGGAATCTCGGAATTATTTATAATATTAAATAATGGATCAAGTCCTTTTTTTCCATCCCCTACATGCATGTGTAATATACCGCACTTTCCAGAAATCATTCCACCAACTCTAGCTTCACTTACTAAGTGTATTAAATCACTTTCAGATGGATGGCTACCTCTATGATCTGATATAGCGATTTCGCCTACTCCTAATATCTTATCTACGAGTATTATATCTGTTCGTGCACTATCTGTAATTGTTCTAGTTGGCATTTGGTAACACCCAGTCCAACAATACGTACTTAGACCTTCCTCTTCAAGACTTCTAGCCTTGGCTATTAAATTTCCCATACTTCTAGTAGTGCCATCTGTACCCAAAAGTCCAACACAGGTAGTAATTCCGTTTAACGTTAATTCTGTCAAATTTAATTCTGGAGCTCTGGTAGTAAAGCCACCTTCACCACCACCACCAGTAATATGAACATGCAAGTCAATTAATCCAGGTGCAGCAATTAAACCACTGCCATCTATTATATTAACATTAGGGAAATTGGTATCAGGTAAGCTTATAGTTGAAGATATGTAGATAATTTTACCAGAGCATATCAGTATATTTTTTATACCAATAGATTTAGGATTAAATATATTAACATTCTTAATTAGTAGCATGTATTCACCTTCTTTTATTATATTATAATAATTATATAGTATCAGTTAACATATCACTTGAAAATTTACAATTAATATTTTAAATGATATTATAGTATTTGCATAAAAGTTATAGTCAAAAATTTTGTTGATATTTTTTTGTAGTGTTTACTTTATATTATAAGAATAACAGCTTGGTTTTTATACAAAATATCAAGTGATTCTTAGCTTCAGATAGAGTTTGCTTATTAGGAATACTTTCTCCAGATGAAGCTTAGAAGAACCTATCTAGAGGCGTAGCAGCCGTTATGCACAGCATAAGAACTCTAAAACGGCTAAAGCCGAAGAGTTCCTAATATCTCCCACCTGAAGAAAAGCAGACAAAACAAAATTTATTTTGTATTTGGTCGCTTTCACTTTAGGGTGATGAGAGTGTTACGGATAGTAACTATCAGATAAACTGAGTTTTATTTGAATAATAATTAACACGGTTTATATTATATTAATAAAATTATAACAAGATTAATTTATATACTGGGAGGATAAAATGTTTTTATTAGGCGTATTTGGTATAAATGATAAACAAAAAGAAATTAAAACTATAAGTGATTTATCTTGTAAGAATTGCAGTATGGAAAGAGGACTAAAATTAGTTAAACAGTATACAGTTTTCCACGTGTTTTTTATACCAATATTTAAGTGGAATGAAAGATATTATCTATATTGCAATAACTGTAGAACCTTGTATGAGGTATCCAAAGAAAAAGGAAGTAGAGCAGAAGCTGGTGAAGAAAATGCTATTACTTACTGGGATCTTAAGCCTTTAGAAAATACATATTATGATTCATGTGCTCAACATAGATGTAATAGCTGTGGCAGAGCTATAGAGTCCAATTTTGAATATTGTCCTTATTGTGGGAAAAAACAAATATAATTTAAGTAATATATAAAAATTTAGACTAAATAAAAATACTATATTAAAAAATATGTTGACATATTAAATAAAATAAGGTATTATACTAATTGTGCTCAGCGAAAGAACAAAGTAGCAGAATAATATGAGGCCCATTGGTCAAGTGGTTAAGACACCACCCTTTCACGGTGGTAACAGGGGTTCGAGTCCCCTATGGGTCACCAATAAAACTTACTAACCTAGTTAGTTAAGTTGTGAAATGTTGACACAGGTCAAGTACAGCTTCTGTACAAGCTATATATGGCCCAGTGGCTCAGTTGGTTAGAGTGCCGGCCTGTCACGCCGGAGGTCGAGGGTTCGAGTCCCTTCTGGGTCGCCATTTAAACTTAATATGGCCCATTGGTCAAGCGGTTAAGACACCACCCTTTCACGGTGGTAACAGGGGTTCGAGTCCCCTATGGGTCACCAAAAAAATCTGCAAATTATATATTTGCAGATTTTTATATTTGTAAAAATTAAATATTATATTACGTCAGATAAGAATATTTATAAAAGCTAATTCATATCTTAACTAGCACCCTCTGTTTTCTACTGGAGGTATAATATTAAATCCTTTACCGAATATACTCTTTGTTTCAACTATCTTAGAATTATTAAATAAGGAACTTGTATCAGGTTCTACAATGAATTTAATATCATTGATTTCATAGGTTTCATCTTCATATTTTGGCTCATCCAGAGCTAAACCTAAAACAGGACCTCCTCAGCCTAATCCCTTTATTAGCAACCTTACAGCAGATTTATTACTGTCTTTTAACTCTTTTTCAAGAGCAGATTTTGTATCTTCATCAAAAATTAAATTCACAGTGAGCCCTCCTTAATTTTATGCATATAGATTCAATGACTTAGGTTTTATATTCAATTTGAAAAAGTTAAGAATGTAACATTAGTATATACTTATTTTTTAAATATAAATAAAAATTTATGCATTGAATTAAGTTTTATTTATTACTAATAACAACTATGAAAAAAATATATAATAATAAAGAATAGTATAGCTAAACATGTATGTTAAAGAGGAGGAGAAATATTCATGAAAAATATATTTATAAAGGAAATACAATCTGGGGATAAGATAGATTCAGAGTTTATGATAATGAAAAAAATCTACCGAGATGGTACAAAATCTGTGGTTATCATAGGTGATAGAACTGGCAGCTTAAAGGTTTCTATAATGAACACTACAGATGAATTAAAAGTAGGAGATGTTATAAATATTAAGACTTCACAAGAAAATATATCAGATATAAAAGAATATAAGAAAGTTGTAGATTTTTCAATGGAAGATTATCTGCCAACTGTTGAAAGACCTATAGAGGATATAATTAATGAAATAGACAGAATGTCTGATGAAGAATTTAAGAGCAGAGAGTGTGTTGCTTTAAATAATTATTTTTTTAAGAATAAAGAGTTTGTTGAAAAGTTTAAAAAGGGTATTGGTGGAGTAAGCCAACATCACAATTATATAGGAGGGTTAGCAGAACATACATTAAATGTCATGTATATTACAAGAATGTTAGCATATAGGTATGATAGTAGAAATAAAGAGATAGCTATATTAGCTGCAAAACTTCATGACATAGGAAAAATAGAGGAATACTTTGTGGATGGACCATTTTCTTTTACTTTAAGAGGAGATATGGAAGGTCATATTGTTATAGGTGTGGAAATGGTAGAAGAAGCATTTAAAAATAATCCAGAGCTTTATAGTGATGATTTTAAACAAAGAGTAAAAGGATGTATAGTACAACATCACGGAAAGCTGGAATATGGTTCACCTAAAAAACCAAATACAGAAGAGGCACATATTGTACACTTTGCTGATCAGGTAGATGCTTTTTTGAATAAAATTACTCAAATTAGAGAAGGTGTAGAACCTAATAACTGGACTGATTATGATAGGAGGATAGATGGAAAGTTGTATATATAGGTATCAGCGGTAGAAACTTAACTTATACTCCGGAATATGTTGACAAACTTCAGCACGTTAAAAACTTTTAATCAGTCTAAAGTTCGTGTTTTAAGCAGAGAGCCAAAATCTGTGATTTTGTGTGAATCGCTTACTCATCTGACGTTAGGAAGATGAGTTTCATAATAAAATAAGAACCTTCGATAAACTCGCTTCGCTCAAGCAATCTAAGGTTCTAAGGTTTTCTAAAACACTTCACTAAGACTGATAAAAAAATTTTTAAATGTGCTTTCAGTTTTGTCAACATATTCCTACGTATAAGTTAAATTTAAGCTGAGGTTATCCATAGGCGTAAAGCTAAACCAGTTATAGACAAATTGCAGGGGGAAGAGAGTAATCCATTAGTATTCCCTCTGAGGTTTTACGCTTTCTTTTTTCACGCTTGCAATTTTCACCTAAGCTCAATAGTAACTATTCAGCTATTAAAATAACTTAAAATTACTGCTATTATTAATTTATTGAAAACATATCTTCCATTTATCATTATTTTTTGGTATTATAAGCCTGTCTTGCAAAAACTAATGATAAAGGTGGTGACACGTTGTGAGCGAAGGTAAAATTATTGAGATTTACAACCAAGGTATATCTCAAGTTATAAGTGTTATTAAGGAACTATCAAATGAAATTAAAACACTAAATTCTCAAGTAGAAACACTTTCTAAGGATAATAAAGCTCTAAACGAGCGTGTAAAATCACTAGAAAGCCAAGTCAACAAAAATAGTAATAATAGAAGCAAACCGCCATCGTCAGATGGTTTTAAAAAAACTAAAAGTTTAAGAACAAAATCAGGTAAAAAACCTGGCGGTCAAGAGGGTCATGAAGGAACAACATTGTGCTTAAATGATACTCCTGATGAAATAGAAATTCATAGTGTTGAACAATGTATTGAATGCGGAGCATCTCTAAAGGATGTATCTACTGAAAGATATATTGTCCGTCAAATTATAGATATACCAGATATAAAAGTTAAAATTGTAGAGCATAGAGCAGAAGTTAAAATATGTCCTCATTGTAAAAGCAAAAATACAGCTATTTTTCCAGAAGAAATAAAGAATACAATTCAATATGGAGAACGCCTAAAAGCGGTAGCTGTTTACTTAACTCAGTATCAGTTGATTCCATATAAGCGTGGTGCGGAACTTATTGAGGATTTATTTAATCATCATTTAAGTGAAGGTAGTATGGTAACTTTTAATCAAAGCTGTCATGATAACTTAGAAACTATAACAAATAAAATTAGAAATAGCCTTACATCATCTACAGGAGCTGTTCATTTTGATGAAACAGGTATGTATATAAATAAGAAGCGTCAATGGCTTCATGTTGCATCTAATGAAAATCTTACATACTATGAATGTCATGAAAAACGTGGTAAAAAAGCTATTGATGACATTACAATACTTCCAAACTTCAATGGAACAGCAGTACACGATGGTTTTAAGACTTACTATAAATATACTAAATGTAATCATGCTCTATGTAATGCTCATATATTAAGAGAACTTAATGGTATAACTGAATTACAAGATCAAAATTGGGCAAAGCCAATGAAAAATCTATTATTAGATATAAAAAAAGAAGTAGATTTAACTAGTGACAAACATAATGCTTTACCTTTAGATAAAATTAAAGAGTTCGAATTAAAGTATAATGAAATACTTAAAGCTGGTTTTGATGAAGACTATGCTAAAAACACTGAATTATACTCTAATAAGAAGGTAAAGAAAAGTGTAAGTCTTAATTTACTTAATAGATTAAGTGGCTATAAGGAACAAATACTTGCTTTCATGTATGACTTTGATATACCTTTTGATAATAACTTAGCAGAACGAGATTTACGTATGGCTAAAGTTAAACAAAAGATTTCAGGCACCTTTAGAAGTTCTACAGGAGCTAACGCTTTTACTAGAATTCGTGGATATGTATCTACTGTGAGAAAACAAGGTAAAAATGCCTTAGAGTGTATTAAGTCAACATTTACAGTAAATCCATTTGATCCAACTCTAACATAAAAGCTCCGCTTAAAGAGGTATAATCCCTCTTTTTAGTATACCCAAATTTAATGCTAGCACCTTACTGTCAGATGCATAAAGCTGTGAAAGTAAGGTGCTTTTTTATATATTTTTTAGAGTAGCTGAATAGTTACGAGAAACATCTTATTGATAATAAAAAACAATTTATACAGGATTTGCAGGGAAAGGGTTATACTAGTTATGCTAATCATAGTATTACCTGTTGTTGTTTACCTAGGTGTATATTTTAGCCAGTCGGATAGCATGAAAGGTAAAATAGCCATAGTAGGATCTGATAGTCAGCAGAAAGAAAATATTAGAAAGTCTATAGAAGGTAAGAAAAAAGTAACTTTAGAATTTTTAGAGCAGGAACCAACTAAGACAGAGCTTATAAAAGGAATTTATTTAGCTGAAATAAATTTTACAAAAGATAATCCAGAGGTAATTAGTTATGGAAAGGAAGATATTAAAAGGGAACTAGAGGTTAATATAAAGGGTGAGATTTATGAGGGAAACAAAGATGATACAACTGTGCAAGGAAAAATAATAGGTTTTTTAGTAATGTTTTTATTTTCAGGATCTGTAATGATTATGGATTTTTTCCTAACGGATAGAGAAAATGGTGTATATGCAAAAGTGTTATCAGGAAATGTATCTTATTATGAATATATTGCAGGACAACTATTATATGCTATATGTATTTTTACAATACCTAGCATAATAATGTCGTTAATGGTTTTAAAAATTTTATCTGTAAAATTAAGCATAAGTATTGGGTTATTTTCTTTGTTAATATTTTTATTAGGACTATTAAGCAGCAGCTTTTCAATTCTAATATGTACTCTTTGCAGAAATAAAGCATCAGCATCAATGGGAGGGTCTGCAATAACTACGATTACATGCCTTTTAGCGGGATGCCTTATAAATATAGTAGATAATAATAAAATAATTGGTTTTATAAGGAACTGTTTACCACAAAAAAGATTGATTGATTTAGCCAACAACTATAATAATGAAGACTTAATATTCTTAATTGTAATAGTATTGTTATTTGTTTCATTTAGCGTATATATAGGGAAAAATCAGTATGAATATGGGAAATTTTTACAAGTATGTAAAATGCTATAATATTGAGGAATCATGGTATAAAAGGGGGTAAAATGAAGAAACTCAGGATGAGGAGCCATCTCTAATAATAATAATAAAGAGACCTTGTGTTTTAAATAAAAGAGTCGATGTAGTAAAAAGGCCACTAGAGATAGAGCCAAGCTTTTGTAAAGGCTGCAAAGCCTGCATGAACATTGGGTGTCCTGCCATAACCTTAAATATAATAAAGTAGAGATAAATAATATGCTTTGTGTGGGTTGTGGACTTTGTGCAAAGATATGCAAATTTGGTGCTATACAAAATAATGGAGGTGAGGTGCTGTGAATATTTTAATATCAGCGGTAGGAGGACAAGGTGTTTTACTTGCCAGTAGAATACTTGGAAAGCTAGCTCAGAATATTGGCTTGGTGGTTAAGGTTTCTGAAGTGCATGGTATGTCTCAAAGAGGTTGAAGTGTTGTAACTTATGTTAAGTTTGATGAAAAAGTATATTCTCCCATTGTAGAAAAAGGAACTGCGGATGTTATCCTTGCATTTGAAATGCTTGAAGGTGTTAGATATGTAGATTGGTTAAAGGAAAATGGAATTTTAATCATGAGTACTCAAAGAATCTACCCAATGCCAGTAATAACTGGTGCAGTTCAATACCCTGATAATTTAATTTCAGAGATTTCAAAGCTATTGGAAATCAACTTAAGGGCCTTTGAATTGGGATATGAACTACAATAAATTGTGGGAATTATAATGATATGGAGCGAAAAAATGAATGTATGAACCGTGAAGAAATGATGGAAACCTAAGATAAAAACCATAGACATACTGTTCCCTTATACAGAAAGAAGATGCATGAGTTTGAGTTAGAACCGAGTGACATTCAATATGAAAAAAGAGATTGAAAAAAATTAAAACATTAAAGCAATGGAAATTTATTGACTGAGTGAAATAGTAGAGTCTGTAGTTTCCTACGATTGTGAGATGCAAAATGGGCTTAATATAAATAAGCATCAATTTATATTATAAATTATATGAGATAAATGACAGCCAACGCTAAAATCAGGTATACAAGCAAAGTTTCCAATGGATGTTATTCCTAAAAGCACAAGAATACTGGAATGGCTGACAATAAGAAGTTCATAGTGACTACCATAACTATATATAAGTTATTTCACCATCCCAATATTTCTCATTATGATCAGAACTTCCAGTAGTATATATTTGTAATAATATATAAAAAATATTATGTGGAGTAATATTATATGCTAAATGTAAAAAAAATGATTACCATACAGAAAAAGATAAAATAATTCCTTAAAGAGGATTTAAATAAAGTTTAAGCAGTTATGCAAAAGAATATATATTATTATGGAATTTATTACGAGTAATAATATAGAATGAGGAATTTCATGAAAATTTATGTTGTGAGAATTTTAGATATTAGCGAAAAAAATTTAGATAAGCTATGTTTACTGATTGATTCAGAGAAAAAGTGTAAAATTGAAAAATTTAAGAATAAAAAAGATAAGGTTAGAACATTAATTGGTGAAATATTGATAAGAACGATAATTGCTGAAGAATTAGGTATAAGAAATAAACATATAACATTTAAGAAAAATAAATATGGGAAACCATATCTGAAAGGGCTTCAAAAATTTAATTTTAACATATCTCATTCTGGAGATTTTGTAGTAGGTGCAATTGATGAAAAACCTATAGGAATTGATATTGAAGAAGTAAAATGTATTGAATATGAAGATATAGCTAAAAGTTTTTTTACGATAAGTGAACTTGATTATATTGTTAAAAATGATTTGGATATTCGATTAAGTAAGTTTTATGAAATATGGACCTTAAAAGAAAGCTATATTAAATGTTGTGGACAAGGTCTGACAATACCTTTAAAATCATTTTCCATTGATATAGATAAATTTGAAAATATTAAAGTTATTATTGATAATGAGCACAATGACTATATATTTAAGAAATTTGATATGGAGTCAGGTTATAAAATTGCTGTATGTTCATTAAACAAAGAGATTTCAAATAGCATAATAATAATAGATCAAAATAGCTTAATAAATAAATACTCTAAATATAGTATAGAGTGAATAATAATCTCAACTTTCGCGCATAGAATCTAAGGCGAAAGCCTTCAAAATAAATACTTAAAGCAAAGAAACATTCCTTTCGGTATAATAGAATTGCAAAAAACACCATACCAAAGAAAGGAATGCTTCTTATGAATACTATTATATCAAATAATACTGCTGATAAACAATTTAATTTTACTATAAATAGATTTTTTAAAGACAACAAAATTGGATATATACTTAAACAGGTTTCAAAATATGCCATCCCTGCATACTATGTTCTTTTTGACAGTTGGGTTACATACCCAAAAACTCTTATATAAATTTTAGAACTCAAACTTAATACTATTGCCATCGTCAAAGCAATGCCAAAGGTTTACTACAATTATAACGGTAAGTTATTGAATCTTAAGAATCTCTACGCTAATTTATGAAAGAAATAATAAACAAAGTAAATCCAATACTTGCAGGATGGGTAAATTATTATAGAGTTGGACATTAAAGTAAAGCATTTTCAAATGTAAGAGATTATGTAGAGAAAACTATACGAAGATTACTGGAAAGACGTACGCGTAAAATTAAAGAAAATATAGAAATAAGCATGTTTATGGTCTACTCGACCATAGGAACTAAGTTAAAAGAAATATGCATTAATTTTATTCCAAAAAAGCTAAACTTAGCAATAATATACAATATATTATTGAACTTAGGTGAAAATTGCAAGCGTGAAAAAAGAAAGCGTAAAACTACAGAGGGAATACTAATGGATTACTCTCTTCCCCCCTGCAATTTGTCTATAACTGGTTTAGCTTTACGCCTATGGATAATCACGCCCGAAATTTAACTTATACTCCGAGATATATTACCATGTTTTGTCACGTCAAATATTTTTAATTAGTCTAAAGCTTAAATTTGAGAAAAATCTAAGAACTTTGATAAACTCGCTATGCTCAAAAATATCTAAAGTTCTAAGATTTTTTCTCAAATTTAAGCTAAGACTAATAAAAAAATATTTAAATGTGACTTCAACATTGGTAATATACCCCTACGTATAAGTTAAATTTAAGTTAAGGTTATCTATACAGGAATTAAAAAAAGTATAGGGGTAAAATCGCACATGTCTTTTTAAAGTTAAGTATTTATTAATCCTTTAGATGCATTATTAAATTTAAAGTGTATCTTTAATTACTCTTAATGCATTTTTGTAAAATATTTTTTCTATGTCGTCATAGGGAAAGTTATTTTTTTTCAATGCATCTATAAGTTTGCACATTTCACTTATATTTGAAATCTCGCTAGGTGAGCTGGTGCCATCAAAATCTGAACCTATTGATATTACGTCAATTCCGCCAACAGATCTAATATACTCTATGTGTTTTACCATATCATCTATTCTTGCAGGGTTATGCTCTCCTAAAAAATTTTTTTCAAAATTAATACCTGTTATTCCGCCTTTTTCTGATAAGGTTTTTATCATATGGTCAGTAAGGTTTCTAGGATGGTTAGTAATGCTTCTGGAATTGGAATGTGATGCTACAAAAGGTTTTTTTGAATGGTTAGAAACATCATAAAAACCCTTATCTGATAAGTGAGAAACGTCTATTATCATAGATAAATTATTCATTTCAGCTATAGTTTCAAAACCAAATTCTGTTAAGCCTTTGTCCATATATTCTTTTCGGCAGTTAGGATATCCAATTTCATTTGGATAATTCCAAGTTAGAGTGATTAATCTTACACCAAGCCTATAAAAATTTCTTAGATTATAAATATTACCTATTAATGCTTCTCCACCTTCAATAGTAAGAAAGGCAGAAATTTTTTCAGCATCTTTGTTGACAGTTAATTCTGCATAGCTAGTGGCTAAAGCTATAGTGTTTCTATTTTTAGCAATTTCATTATGAAACTTATCAACCATTCTCAGGCATGAATCTAGAGGATTTTCTGTTAAACCTTTATTTATATACAAGGCGAAGAATTGAGCTAAAGAATTAGCGGATTTCATTTTCTCTATATCCACACTAAGGTTGTTATTATACAAATTAGAATTGTTTTTATCCTTTAGAAGCTCGTAAATAGTGTCACAGTGAAAATCTATTAAATTCATTAGACTACCTCCAGTTTAATAAGATTGTGTCTATTGCATAAATAAAATGTAAAAACCAAATTTAATATATTATAGTATATTTATATATATCCCAACAATATGTTTTTATATATTTAATTTTTTCCCAAATACTAAACCCCATAAGGATTTCCTTATGGGGCGTTTTATTAAAAAATTATATTAATTTTATGCGTTGTTAACAATTTCTACAGTTCCACTAGCTTGTTTGATACTATTAATTAAAGAAGGCATATTATTTAGATGTTGATAAACATATTACATCTTTTGTTTTCAATATATTATACTGAAATAAGGATATAAGTGTTACTATTTACACATAGCTATTTAGTCCTCTAATAGAAATTTCTCCAGATATTATTTTTTCTATACCACCATCATTATATTGAACAACTAATTCTCCATCATCACTTAAATCAATAGCTTTTCCTAGTGTTTCTTTGCTTCTAGAAATTATCCGTACATCTTTTCCTATTAAAGCAGAATTCTCTTTGCATATGCTAACTGTTTCATTTATAGTTCCTTTAGTCTCAAACTCTTTGTATAGAAGTTCAAAATTATTTAACAAACTTGAAACCAATTCTTTCCGCTTTAATTTTATTCCTGTTTCAATTTTTATTGAAGTAGCTGTAGGAAGAATATCTTTTGAAATTTCATTTTCATCCATGTTTACATTTATACCAATTCCCATGATCACATGGTTAACTACATTAAGTTCTCCACTCATTTCGGTTAAAATACCACAAACCTTTTTTCCATTTATTATAATATCGTTAGGCCACTTTACCTTAGCTTCAATATTAAACTGTTGTAATGCTTTAACTACTGCAGCAGCACCTACTTGAGTTACTTTAGGTACATTAAGTGGATCAGTATCAGGTTTTAATATGATAGACATCCATACCCCCTTGAATTTAGGTGAAATCCAATTGCGACCAAGTCTTCCACGACCTGAGGTTTGTTCTTCACTTATAATTACAGTTCCATGAATGGAGTCCTTTGCAATTTCTTTTGCCTTACTATTAGTGGAATCTAAAGATTGATAATATAAAACGTTTCTACCAATAATCTTTGTATGTAAATGTTCTTTTATTTCTTCATAATTAAGTATATCAGGTGTGGAGATTAGTTTATGTCCTTTTTTGGATATGGATTCTATTTCATAACCATCTTCTTTAAGAGAATTTATGTATTTCCAAATTGCAGTACGACTAACACCTAGCTTATCACTTAAACTTTGACCAGATACAAAACTATCAGTATTCTCTCTTAATAATTGAAGAATTTTATCTTTCATAGTAGTTCACTCCTTTATGATATCTACTTCATTATACTACAAATAAAGATAGTTTGTATAAAAATATGTTTCAAGTAGTTTGGGGAAGATGTTAAGTTGATTTATAGGTACGGAACTTTTAAAATTAATTTATTCCGCCTAGCACATTACTAGATTGTGCCACTAATAAAAAGTTTAAGAAAGTCTAAGCCTGAAATTAGAAGAAAACTAAGTACTTTGATAAACTCGCTTAGGCTCAAACAGTATCAAAGCACTAAGTTTTTCTACTAATTTCAGACTAAGACTTTCTAATAAACTATTTAAAGGTGGCACAATCTAGTAATGTGCCATGCTACATAAATTAATTTTAAAGGTTCCAGATCTATATTGATAACTACAATGTAAATTTAACTTATACGTAGGAATATGCTGCCAAAACTGAAGGCACATTTGAAAACTTTTTTGTCAGTCTTAGTGAAGTGTTTTTAGAAAATCTTAGAGGCTTTGATATGTTTGAGGTACGAGTTTATCAAAGTTTCTTAGATTTTCAAAAACACGAACTTTAGACTGATTAAAAGTTTTCAACGTGCCGAAGTTTGGCAGCATATTCCGGAGTATAAGTTAAATTTCGGGCGTATTTATCTGTAAAAAATCAAGCTTTATAAATCTATTTATTATGTGAAAGCTTAGAACGTTTAGTGAATTTTTTTCCATTTGCATGAGAACCTATTTTTTCACCATTTATTATACCTATTTCTTCTCCACCTTTAGGAAACATTTTTCTGAGTTCTGCATTTGATTTATGACGAGTTTTTAATAAATTTTTATTGTTATCCATCGATCTACCTCCCAAAAAATAGTTAGGGTACACAGTAATTATTTTTCCTCGTACATAAAAAGATATTCTCAAAATAATATGTAAAATTAATATTTATGTATTGCATATGTATAATGTTTGAAAAATTACATAAATTTATAAAGTTTTTATTGTTAAATAAACTTTAACAAATTATTAAAAGATTCTAAAATATTGAAAAGTGACTATAATTTTTAGTGAAAAACTATTATAATTATATTAAGAACTTAATATCTGATTGGGGGTTTTCTTATGTTAAACGGAAAAAAAATTCGTGAGATAAGACTTAGCTTAGGATATACCACACTAGATATACAAAACCTTACGAAAAATACAAAATACGAAACTGCAATTTCTAAATCTTATTTAGAGGAGTTAGAGAGGGGAGATAAGAGAAATCCAAGCTTCGATAAAGTTGTTGTTCTTGCTAAGATATTAGGGTGTAAAGTTGATGATTTAATACTAACGGCTTAATGGAAACTAAATGAATTTAACATATATAATAAACTACAGCAAACTCTGCTGTAGTTTTAATTTATTATATTAAGTATAAAACCTTTTACCTTGGAAAATCTAATAATTAAAGGAAGGTGATTTTATGAGTCATAACAATGATTCTTACGAAAATATAACCAGCAATGATATAAACAATAAAAATAAAAAATCTTTTAATAACAAAATTAAACCATCGGATATAATTGAAGGAGAAGGCGGCAATTGTACTATAAACGGCCAAAAAATAGAAGCTAATGCTTGTAGCATGCTAAAAGAGGATTATAAAATATAAGATGAGCCGTAAGGCTCTTTTGTTATAGAATATTTAAGGATGGGATGACAATATGTTAGATATTTGTTTACTTGGTTGTGGAGGTAGTATGCCAGTGCCTAATAGGAATCTTACATCTATGCTAGCTTCATATAAAGGAAGAAAATTGCTTATAGATTGTGGTGAAGGAACACAGGTTAGCTTAAAGATGTTAGGGTGGGGAATGAAAACTATTGATGTGATTTTATTTACACATTTTCATGCAGATCATATAGCTGGACTACCAGGTTTACTTTTAACAATAGCCAATTCAGGAAGAGTAGAGCCTCTTACTATAATTGGTCCAAAAGGATTGTGGGATGTAGTAAATGGGTTAAGAGTTATAGCACCTGTGTTACCTTATAAAATAGATTTAATTGAGTTTGATGGAAGGGGGAGGGCATCTAAGAATATAGGAGATTTTTTTATTAATATAATGTCTGTAGATCATACAGTACCTTGTTTTACATATTCTATACATGTACCAAGAAACAGAAAGTTTCATAAGGAAAAAGCTTTAAAAAATAATGTTCCAATGTGCTTATGGAATAGGCTTCAAAAGGGGGAGGAAATAGAATATGATGGAAAATGGTTCAATGCTGATATGGTTCTTGGAGATGAAAGACCAGGATTAAAGGTTTCATATTGTACTGATACAAGACCTATTGAAGATATAAAGGAATTTGCAAGTAATTCCGACCTTTTCATATGTGAAGGAATGTATGGAGATGATGAAAATCTTCCTAAAGCCCTAGAAAACAAGCATATGCTCTTTTGTGAAGCTGCATTACTAGCTAAAGAAGCCCATGTAAAAGAATTATGGTTAACACACTTTAGTCCATCCTTATCAAATCCAGAAGCTTATTTAGAGCGCACTAGAGAAATATTTTATAATACAATTTTAGGACAGGATAGATATAATAAAAGCTTAAATTTTATTGATGAAAAATAAATTATAGAAAAGCATAAGCTCCTAAAACCTAAAAGGAAGCTTATGTTTCTAGGATATATGTCCACAACTTAAATTTGGAGCATGGGTATATATAGAGTTTCGATCTCTTAACTTTGTTTAAACATAGGGATATGTTACCAGTTATGGGATTGCAACTCTATATAGATAAACACGAACTTTAGACTAATTAAAAGTTTTTAACGTGCCGAAGTTTGGCAGCATATTCCGGAGTATAAGTTAAATTTTCGGGCATGGTTATTTATAAGTTGTATACACAAAGCTTAACTATTTGCTATAGGGTTAATTCCTATTCTTTTTAGCTTCTCATAAAGATTATTCATAGTTTCCTCTGGTTTATAGTAAAACTGACTTTCTCTTATAATGAAAAATTTCCATCCTGACCTTTGAAGAGTCATTCTCCTATAATGATTTTCTTCCCAGTTCAGAGAGTATGCAGTATCTTCGCTGCAGCAATCCACAGCTAGCCTGTTATGCAGATCTTCGATAACAAAATCTATCTTATATTTTCCAATCTTTACATCAAATTTTATATTATAACCTTTATTCTTTAGTAGTGTAAAAATGTCTTTTTTAAATCCAGAAACTAAGTTGTCCTCATTTTTGCTTATTAATATATTTTTTCTATTAGAATCTAAACAGTAGGTTAACAGGTGAGATCTTACACATTTTGTATTTAGATCTTCTAAGTCTACAGAGTGGAATAAAAACATTTGGTTTCTTGCTCGGCTAGCGGCAACATTAAATCTTCTTATATCTGATTCCTTAGTTAAAGCAGCAAATTTTGCATTTTTCGCTATAACTAGAGAAAGAAACATAACATCTCTTTCATCTCCCTGAAAAGAATAAGCATCTCCGCAGATTATTTTTCTATTAATCATTTCTTCTATTCCAATTGATTCTTTTAGCATAGTTTCTATAAGTTCACTTTGGGCATCTCCTAAAAGAGAAATAACTCCCATAGTCATTCCAATATATTTTTCATCCTTACAACACTCAGTTATTTTATTCACTATAGCTTGCGCTTCTTGCTCATTAACATTTTTAGAGTTATCTTTAATTCCATCTACTTTTATAGCTAATACTGGAGGGGCAAATATTTCTTTGCTCTCAGGGCACCTTAAAGGTATAATTTCCTTAGAATAACATAAATTATTACTAAATTCTATTATGTCTGGAGCACATCTAAAATGTTCTTTAAGTACTAGTCTGCTAGGGAAAACTCTTAAAGCTGTATGATATAAGCTAGTTTTTAAATCAAACCACTCACTATGAGGAATATGGCGTAAATATCTATGAATCAAGTTTTCTACCATTTCATTATCTTTACCTATGGCTTCAGGGCTTATTTGGCATTCATCACCAACAATGACAGCTCTCTTAGCTCTAAGTAATGCTGTTATTGCTGAAATATCACTTTGACTGCTTTCATCTACTATTATAACATCAAATAGGTCTTTTTCTAATTTTATATTTTCAATCATTTTATTTAGAGGCATAATCCAAACTGGTATAACCCCTTTACAATTTTCCATTTCTTTTTGGGCTATTTTTCTATACTTAGCAGCTAACTTTCCAGTACCTTTTCCTATTCTTTTAATAGATTCAAGCCAAGTAAAAAGGCTTCTTTTCTGAGTTTCTGTAGTACGTATTATTTGGTTATACCAAGTCTTCTTACATACGATTTCTTTAATTAAGGATTTTTCTCTTAATTTTTCAGCTTCAATATCTTGTTCAATAATATCAGGTCTAAGCTTGCCTACTTCCTTCAAAAGGGAACTTCCGGCTTTCCACTTCCAGGCTTCTTCCCAATTGTGATAAATATCCTTTAAGTTATTATTTTCCCACTGATTCAGTAATTTTTTCGTGAATATAGGACATGTTTCACTAAGTTTATCAAAGTATTTGTTAATCTCATCTCCTGTACTCTTTAATTCTTTAAGCTTTAAAAGTTCATCATAAAGTTTACGTATATTAGTTTTATGCTGATTATTAATATACTCAGCTGATTTACTTAGGTAACAATTCATTATAAATAAATTTCGTACATTAGACACGTATTTACTTAATTCATCATATTCATTAATATATTTTATAGATAAAAGTCCATTCAATAGATATATTATAGATTCTTTTTTCCATAAATTTAATTGTTCAGGTATCTTTGAATCTTGTAATAGATTCATAATTGGATTAATATAATTTTCTTCCCAATTAATTATAGAATCTATCTCTATAATGTTTTCAGCAATAGTATTTAAGAAATTGTTTTCAGAGTTTGTAACTAATTTTCCACCATATTCTTTAACTGTGTTATTCCAAAGATTACGAAGAGTCCGCTCCAAAAGCTCTTTTTCTATAGCTTTATTGAAGATATAGCATTGATCCTTAGTACTTATTGGTCTATAATCAACTTCACAGGATTCAAGAATATAGCTAACTTCACTATGAAATAATTTAAACATAGATCCAAGCTTACCTTTTGTTTCAATTTGGTTGTAAATTACATCAAAATCTGTTTTGAGTTTATTAAAATCTACATTAGTAGGAAGCTTAACGTTATGTGAGTTAACAATCTGCTTTATGACACTTATCTGAGCAATATGGTTATTTATATTTAATACAACATCCTTCCAAAAGCTTTTTGAAGTATCTGTATTATGATATGATTTCATTATAGATTTTAACCAGGAATTCTCTATTTCAGCTAGTCTTCTTTTTAGATTATCTGATAGTTTTAATAGTTCATAAAGCTTACTTTTATCTATGTTTATATTCCACAATTCAATGTTACGCTTATACTCTGGTAATTTACTCTCTAATTCACTTAGTCTATGAAGATTAAGGGCCAACTCATCATAGGATGGCAGTTTATGTAATATATCATTAACCATATTTAACTTATCAATATCATTTTTTTTAGTTGATTTTAGTAGTGTTATTAAGTTATCAAACTCAACTGATGTTAAGGGGCATCTTGTCTTAATTTGAATATCATCTTCAATCCATGAAAATGTAGATTCATTTTTTCTTATCCATTTTGATAATGTTGTTAAGGTTAAAGTTTCATTTTTGTAATTTACAATCTTATTCTCGAAAGATTCAGCTTCCTTTAAGTCATTCATAAGATTTTGTATGTTTGTTCTACATTTTTTCAATTCTTCCTCAAGAGGAGTTACTTCGCTTAGAATAGACTTAGGGTCTATAGAAAGGTTTTCCGTAATTTTTCTTACGGATTCATCTAAATCCTTTAATGCTTTAGCATCATTCCCTAATAAACTTATGCAAAGAGATTTGATTTCATAAGGAATTTTGTCTGATAAAACTTTTAAAGCTTTATCAGTTTGACTTGTAACTAACACTCTTTTTCCATGAGCCATTAAATGGCAAATTAAATTTGCTATAGTATGACTTTTGCCCGTTCCTGGAGGACCCTGAACTACTACTCCAAAGTTTTCAGCTAGTCTTTTAGTTATGTCTTCCTGTTCCTCATTAGCTGGTAGAGGAAAAAGTACATCTTTACCAAGGGATTTCCATTCGCTATTTATATGATTATTATGTACAAGGTTTGATTCCTTCACTAGAGCTTCTACGGTTTGGGGAATAGGGTTTCCTCCATCTATGTAGCTTAGAATACTGTTAAGTTCCGTATCCCAAAGTCTTGTATCTATATTTCTTAAAATTATACATGGAGCGTTATAGAAAATAGGGTTTTCCTGAACCTCTATAGAAGGCAAAGGAATAAGTTGTGCGTTTATAGTCTTTATAATATCCTCAGAATCTAAATAGTTTAGAAGTCGTTTCAATGTCTCATTAATATCTTCTATATCGCGAGGGTCTATACCGGAATCCTTTACTTCTAAACTTAAATCTAGGATTTTGTGGAGATTTGGAAGATCTAGGCCATCTAATATACCTGATTCAAAATTAGTGACATTATTATAAGGAGTAAGAGTAAATAAAGCATTCTTTGCATCAAAATTTAAAGACATTTTAGTTGTAAACATAGGATGAATTATTTTTTCTTCTTTTGTATGCCAACTGAGTATACCATGTCCCCAAACTATTTCTAAATCTTCACTATTTTTTTCTAAATTAGAATATATATTAAATAGTGTATTATACAGATCATTGCATTCTTTTCCAACTTGTAACCAATTTTCATCATTTTTTTTATTTAAAATGCAACCTTTTTTATTATATAAATCTGCTTCTGAAATAACTTTAATATATTTAGAAACATCTCTTATAATCTTTTTATCCATATTTTTTATACTAAGTAAGTACAAAAAAATATTACGTATTTTATCACGTGTATCCAAAATTAAAACCTCCTGTAAATTAAATAAAATGTATAATGTCAACTTTTATTATATCATACATTTGGAAATTATGGAGAAACTAATTTTATTATTGAATGCAAGTTTGTAGTCTGAAATTATATATAGGGTTCCAAGGTGGAAACTTAACTTATACTCCGGAATATGTTGCCAAACTTCAGCACGTTAAAAACTTTTAA
>NZ_JABAIW010000045.1:0-43153 GCF_014231265.1 Clostridium sp. DJ247
TTTCTTTAGTCTTTATTACATCTTCTTTCTTAACTCCAAGAGCTTCTAGGAATTTACTGCATCTTTCATAGTAACCACCTTGTTTTAATTCTTCTAAATTTTCTCCTAAGGTTTTACCTGTAGCAGTAAGCACATCTAAGTGTAAGAATTCTTTAATTTCTTCCATTATTGCTGGTACTCCACCAGCATACCAGAAGTATGCTCCTGGGTAAAATCCACTTGGTCTTATGTTTAGTATATATGGTATTTTTCTGTGAATTTCATCAAATAACTCTGGTTCTATTTCTATTCCTAACTCATGTGCAATAGCTGGAATGTGAAGTAAACTGTTACTTGACCCTGCAATAGCTGCATGTACCATTATAGCGTTTTCAAAAGCTTTTTTAGTCATTATTTCAGATGGTTTAATATTCTTCTCTACAAGCTTAAGAGCATGCTCTCCTGCATGTCTTGCTGCTATTTTAATTTCATCTAAAGTAACTGGTATTAATGCTGTTCCTGGTAGAGCAATCCCTAAGGCTTCAGCCATTACCTGCATTGTTGAAGCCGTTCCCATAAATGAGCAAGCTCCGCAACTCGGACAAGCATTGTGTTTATAGTAAGTATACTGTTTCCCAGTTATTTCTCCTCTTTCATGTTGAGCATGATATTTTCCTATTTGCTCTAGTGTAAGCATATTTGGACCAGCATTCATAATTCCACCAGGTACTAGTACTGCTGGCATATCAAGTCTAGCAATAGCCATAAGGTGAGCTGGCATAGACTTATCACAGCTTGCTATAAACACTCCTGCATCAAAGGGGGTAGCTTGTACTTGTATTTCAATCATATTTGCCATCATTTCCCTTGAAGGAAGTGAAAAATTCATTCCATCATGTCCTTGAGCTTCTCCATCACATATGTCTGTAACAAAGTATTTAGCAGCTCTTCCTCCATTCTCATTTACTCCTTTAAATGCTTCTTCTACTAAAACATCTAAATGAGCGCTGCCTGGATGACTGTGTCCAAAACTACTTTCTACTATTATTTGTGGCTTTTCAAGATCTTCTACTTTCCAGCCTGATCCTAATCTTAAAGAATCAAGTTCTGGTGCCTTTTCTCTTAATTCTTGACTTTTTAACATTTATAAATCACCTCGTAATATTTTTTACTTGTATTACATCTTAGATTAACATTTGTTGTAATATAAACTTTTATATCGTTTTCACTTGTATTACAACTTACTTATATATTACTATGAAAACGATTGATAGTCAATACTTTTTTCGATATATAAAAATAGGTTTTGTATATCGAAACACCGATATATTACACCGGTAAGTTTTTATAAATAAATGTATATACATAATATATTATTTATTTAAATTAACATTTGTTGTAATATAAGCTTTTATGTCATTTTTAATTGTATTACAACTCACTTATATATTACTATAAAAACGTTTATAGTAAACATCTATTTTTTTGATATACAAAAATAAATTTTGCATAGTAAAACGCCCTTGTAATACAATTTGTACTGCAAGGGCGTTTTAGTTCTTAATTTATTGTAACTTTTATTTATATTTCATAGTTTTTATATCTTTTATAGTTCTTTGTAAATGTCTTACCATATAAATATCTGCTAATTCAGAGTCTCTATTTTTTATAGCATCTAAAATAAGTTTATGTTCATTAAGTCCACCAGAAGGTCCTAATGTTTTATATAAGACCCTTTGATGATATTCTAATAAATTTCTCAATATCTCATTTACTTTTATAATTAGAGAATTACTACTACCTTCTGCAATCTTCATATGAAAATTTAAATCTTCCTCTGTAAATTTCTCAATATCCTGTCGATAATTAATCATTCTTTCATAACTTTCTTCAATTTCCTTTATTGTATTATCGCTGCACTTTTCTGCACACATACTAGCAGTTTTTGGTTCTGTAATAAGTCTAAATTCAAGAATATCTAAATAGTTATCCTTGTCTAATGTTATCATAGGTATTAAGCTATTCAAGTAAATAGATGGTTTTAAGTCATTTACAAAGGTCCCTTCTCCCTGACGCTTGCTTATAATGTTAAGAGTAGCCAGTTTCTCTATAGCCTCCCTTACAGACACCCTGCTAACATTTAATTCCTTACACAACTGAGGCTCTGACATAATCTTTTCACCAGGTTTCCATTCACCGTTAAATATTTTCTCTTGTATTGTTTTAAAAACTTTATCGCTTGTTTTAACCTCTTTCATGTTCTATTCTCCTATCTAAAGTGTCAAAATACATTTTAGTACATTATATCTAAAATTAAAAAAATAAAAAAGACATATAGTGATTTAATACGAACTCAATAAGAAGTATTAATCATACTATATGTCTTTTCATCCTTAGGCATCTTCAAAAATAACTTGTTATTTTTGAAGACATCTAAATATTTCTATCGTTGTACGCTTCCAGAAACATTTCCATTTACAAGCTGCATTATTTCACTTTCTGTAACTAAATTAGCATCTCCCTCAACAGTATGTTTTAAGACCCCAGCAGCTACGCCAAACTCTAAAGCATCCTTATGATTTTCTCCTTGTACTAATTTATATATTAATCCTGCAGCAAATGCATCTCCAGCCCCTACCCTATCTTGAATTGTAAAATCATATTTCTTTGATTGATATATTTCATTTCCATCATAAATAATAGCTGATAATGCATTATGACTAGCAGAATAGTTCTCTCTTAAAGTTGATACCATATATTTTATATTGAATTTTTCTCTCATTTTACTAAATACATTTACAAATCTCTCAAGATTTACTTCTTCTTTTGTAAAGTCAGCAACCTTATATTCGCCTTTTTCTTCCTCTATACTGCTTAACCATCCAAAGCAAACATCTACATTTTGTAATAAATTAGGCATTACTTTTTGAAATTCTTCGTAACTCCAAAGTTGTTTCCTATAGTTTAAATCTAAACTTATAGGCACACCATGATTTTTAGCTGCTTCAGCAGCTTTTTCCGCAAGTTTTATACAGTTTTGTCCTAAAGCTGGTGTAATTCCGGAAAAATGGAACCAATCAGCATCTTTGAATATTTCATCAAAGTCTATTTTATCTGCATCTACCTGCGTTATGGCTGAGTTTGCTCTATCGTAAACAACCTTAGATGGTCTTACAGAATTACCTTTTTCAAAGTAATATATTCCTACTCTGTCTCCATCTCTCACTACAAGATCTGTATTTACTCCATATCTGTTTAAATAATTAAGAGCACTCTGTCCAATTGGATTATCAGGTACCTGAGATAGGAAATAAGAATCCAATCCTAATGTTGCTAAAGATACCGCAACATTTGCTTCTGCTCCACCATATACTATTTCAAAAGATTCCGCTTGAGTAAATCTCTCATATCCTGGTGTAGACAATCTAAGCAATAATTCTCCCATAGTTACTACTTTTTTTGCCATAAAAGTCTCCTCCTAAAGTTATTTACTTCTAGCTTCTTTTACTTTTGATACAAACTGCTTTGCAGTTTCAGTTATTGATTCGTAGTCTCCAGTTACTGCTCCTGCAGTAAGTTTGCCACCTACTCCAACTGCAATACATCCATTTTTAATCCATTGATCAACATTTTCTAAACTAACTCCACCAGTTGGCATAATAGGAACTTGTGGAAGTGGTGCTTTTACATCTTTTATAAAACTTGGACCAAATGCACTTCCTGGGAATAGTTTTATAACATCTGTACCAGCTTCCATCGCTCTTATCATTTCTGTTATTGTCATACATCCAGCCATATATGGAATTTGATATCTATTACAAAGCTTAGCTGTTTCTAAATCAAACCCTGGACTTACAATGTATTGAGCTCCAGCAAGTATTGCTATTCTTGCAGTTTCGCTATCAAGCACAGTTCCAGCTCCAACTATTAATTCTTCTTTAGTAAATTTTTCTTTTAAAGTACTTATTACTTTATCTGCATTAGGTACTGTAAAAGTAACTTCTATAGCTGGTATTCCACCTTCTATACAAGCCTTAGAAATTTTTTCTGCCATTTCTGCATTTTCAGCTCTAACTACTGCTACTACCCCAACCTCTTCAATTCTTCTCAATGTTTCTAACTTTTCGATCATAACTAATCCTCCTAGTATACTATTAAATTTTTTAACAATTAAAATATGAATCAATAAATTAATCTATACTATACTTAGTATAAATTATGTAAATAATTTATATTTAATTTCATAAGATCAAATATAAATTTCACTTTAAATACGTCTTTTCTATTTCATTATACAAAATTATGTTTCACATATCAAAACCATTATACACTGTTATTCATCATAATTAATTAAATACTATGCTATAGTTAGCATTTCCTCTAAAATACTATTGAACATTTAAATGTATGTAATATTTAATTTGGGCACAACTTTGTCTTAACTTTACCCATACAAAAAAACTTGGCTACTTATAAAACGTAACCAAGCTCTCTAGAAATATTCTTAGCATATTCTATGACCAATTTTGAAAACTGCTCTATTTTATCCTCTGTAAAACTTATTATAGATCCAGATATGCTAATAGCTCCACAAATCTTACCACTATAATCAAATACAGATGCAGCAACACATCTTATACCAATTTCATTTTCCTGTTCATCAATAGCATATCCTTTCTTTTTTATCAACTTTATGTGCTCTTTAAACTTTTCAAAATCAACTATAGTATTTTCTGTATATTTTTTTATATCACTATTTTCCCAAATCTCTCTAACTTCCTCTTTATTCATATGGGAAATCATTGACTTACCAACAGCAGTACAATAAACGGGACTTCTTTTTCCTATTCTTGAATACATTCTTATAGTATTCTGTGATTCAACCTTTGCAACATATACAATCTCCACTCCATCTCTCACTACTAAATGTACTACTTCATTGGTTTTTTCCATTATCTCCTGTAAATACGGCCTTGCCACAGTAACAATATTCATTTTTTCTACTTTTTTATTCCCAAGCTCAAATAGCTTCAATGTTAACTTATACCTATTAGTTATTTCATTTTGTTCAACATATCCTTTAAATATTAATGTACTTAAAAGTCTATGCACTGTACTTTTATGCAATTTTACTTTTTCACTAATTTCTGTAATTCCTAATCCATTTTCATAATCTGATAACACTTCTAAAATTGATAATGATCTATCTACTGATTGTACAACTTCTTGCATCTTTATACTTCCTCTCCTATGATATACACATTATATTATATTTAATAAATAAAAAATAAAAAAGGGGGTATATTGAATTACTTACATAAATATATTTTTGCAATAATATTCAAAAAGTGTTATTTTATTTATAAAATAATACTTTATCCTAATTAATAATTTTAGTGGAGGGATATTATGAGCAAACCAAAAGTATTTATTGCAAAGCCTATACCTAGACATGTAGAGAATTATATTGCACAATATTGTGATTATAGAAAATGGGATTTTAATGAGGAAATCCCTAAGGAAAAACTATTTAAAGAGTTACTAGATGCAGAAGGACTTTTAACAGCCGGTAGCAAAATTGATGAAGAACTAATATCACATGCACCAAAGCTAAAGGTAGTAAGTAACCTCTCTGTTGGCTATAATAATTTTGACATAAATGCTATGAAAACAAGAAATATCTTAGGAACTAATACACCTTATGTACTTAATGATACTGTAGCTGATTTAGCTTTTGCACTTATTTTATCTTCAGCCAGACGAATCTCTGAACTAGATTTATATGTAAAACAAGGAAAATGGGAAGAAGAAGTTAACGAAAATTTGTTTGGTATAGATGTACACCATTCTAAACTAGGAATTATAGGTATGGGTAGAATAGGGGAGGCCATCGCAAAACGAGGTAAACTTGGATTCGATATGGATGTACTTTACTACAATAGAAGTCCAAAGTCCCATGTAGAAGAAAAATTAGGTGTAAAGTATACTAGCTTAGAAATCCTTCTAAAAGAATCAGACTTTATAGTGCTAATGACACCGTTGACAAAAGATACCTATAATTTAATTGATTATAAAGAGTTTGATTTAATGAAAAAATCTGCTATTTTTATAAATGTTTCTAGAGGCCAAACAGTAAATGAAGAAGCGTTAGTACATGCTCTAAGAAATAAAAAAATTCTAGCAGCAGCACTTGATGTATATAATACAGAACCTGTAAACCTAGATAACCCTCTTCTAAAAATGCCTAATGTAGTAACTGTACCTCATATTGGCTCAGCTACATCTAAAACTCGCTTTGATATGGCTATGACAGCAGCACAAAACTTAGTTAAAGCTGTGTTGGGAGAAATACCGCCTGATTTAGTACCTGAGCTTAAAAAACTATAAATCTTTAGATTTAGTTTTTAATGTTCATAAAATCAGCACTGTTGCATCTTTTGTATTATAGATAAGCATGCCCTAAATTTAACTCATACGACCGGATATATTGCCATTTTTCGTCACGTTAAATATTTTTGATTAGTCTAAAGCTCCAATTTAAGCAGACATACAAAATCTATGATTTTGATATGGTCGCTTACTCTGTGAGTACTCCTCTGACGAAAGGAAGAGGATTTTCATATAAAAACTTTAGAATGACTAAAAGTTTTTAACGTGCCTAAGTTTAGCAGCATATTCGGTGGTATAAGTTAAATTTCTGCCATAGTTATATATATAAATACTGTAAAAAATACGAAATATCTAAACTTATAATGAATATAGTATTATACAAATAATTTTTGGTGGGATAATCATTGATTGAGATTAACTATGGAGAGCTAGATCTTTCAACTTTATTTTTAAGAAGCAGCACTTATACTAACTCCTTAACAGTTATGGATAAGGTATTTTCACCTAGGCTACTAAAAATTTCTTATCCTTTTATAACTAACCACAATGACATTGAACTTCAAAACCGCCTTAATAAGGCGCTTGATAGCTTCCTATGGAATTTTATTATAGAACAAATTTCTCTTTATGAGGAAGATTCTAATGTTTCTAGTATTACAGCTACCTATAAAATATTTATGAATCAAAATAATGTCATTAGTATTCTATATAACTTATATACTCATTTACATGAGTCTTCTAGTAATATCACTGTATTAAAATCAATCACATTAAATACTTCCACGGTGACAGTATACTATCTAAAAGATTTGTTCAAACAAAATTCTAGTTATCAAAATATACTAAGCAATATAATAAAAAAACAAATTAAAAGCAGGAACATTTCTTTGATTAAGGAATATGATGGTGTGAAAGATACCACACAGTTTTATTTAACTCCTTCATCAATAGTTATTTATTATGGAGTATACGAGTATACCGCCTATGCAGGGAGCCCTCTCATATTTGAGATACCTTATAAAGAAATATCAAATATTTTGATTCCTAACTTTTCGGCTAAAGTATATTCTTCATATGGTATAAGCAGTCAAAATACATCTCAAAAGGATGATATCAACGTAATGAAAACAGCTCTTAATTTATTTAAAAATGCTTTAGAGGAATTTGCTGCGTATTCACCAGAAGAAGCTGCTCTTCTTTGGGCAAAAGGAGTAAAAACACGAAATGGTGCTCTCCAGTATTCTGTACTAAATAATAGTTTAAAATATAAAATGAAAAAATGCCTAAAACATACAAATTGGATTACAGGCTCCTCAAGTCCCTGGGTGGATACCTATGATATTATTGAAACTAAAAAAATTGATTCTATAACCTACAAAGTTATAATAAACTTTCATTTAGTTTCTCATAACTATGATGCTGGTTATGTTAGTGCTAATCTAACTGTTGAAAAGAAAGGCAATCACTGGCTTATAGCTAACATAAAATAAAAATTAAGGCATATAACAGAATCAACTCTGTTATATGCCTTAATATTTCTCCATTTGTTATAAAGCAGGAATGTCTGATTAACCGATTCGCACCAAATCACGGATTTGAGCTCTCTGCTTATCTTACAACTTTTGTAATTTGAAACATATCATCAAGTACTTGCCAATTTTGTGGGAACGGTTGAGCCAGTACCCAATAACTTACACCTCTTAATCCATACTCACTGGCTAACTTATATTTAGCTTCAACACTTCTTGCATCTTCAAACCACACTACATGTTGTCTTCCTTGTTCATCTGTATAATTGTAGTAGGGTGATTGAGACTGTACGTCATATTTTATAACAGCGCCATATTTAGCTGCTCTATCTATAGCCTCTTGGTTCCCTATAGCTTCAGCAAATTCTCCTCCAGGTGTGTATGGCAATGTCCAATCATAGCCATATAGAGCCATTCCCATCATAATTTTTTTAGGAGGTATAACAGATACTGCATAGTTAATAACCTTCCTAACTTCATTAAGAGGAGCTACTGCTAGTGGAGGACCACCTGACCGTTTTAATTGCTATTATTTTAAAAAGCTCTGGTTCATTCTCCAGAGCTTTTTAATATATCCCTATTTTCCATCTTTTCATTGGTGTCCACATTTTAAATAAGTGATCATAACTTTTTTATTTCCAACCATTTTTATCATGATATAATTTAACAAAAGTAACTAATCTAAAATTTATTTCATAGTAGCTAGATAAATAAATTATCATTTCCAACCAACGTCCCTTTAATAATAGGTGCTAATTAATTTTAGTGCCTGTTATTTTTTATTTATTGTCAGACAAATAATAAAAACGAAAGTGAAGCTATTAGGAATACAATTATAGAGCTTAGGCGTAAATTTTAGTACCTATTATTTATTTGTATAAGTAGAAATTATATAATTAGAGTATTATATAATGTTATGATTATTAGGTATTATGTAACTCATATTCATCTTAAATCTCCTTTTATTAACTTCAATACTATATCATGTTATGTTTATATTGGAAAATTGTTACACAAAATTTATATTGAGATAAAAAAAGAACAACCATAAAAGGTTGAACTTTTTTATAATAATGGAGGTGCTCCAGCATCATTAATAAAAATAATGTTATAGAGAGCATTAGAGTAATAATTAGAAATTTCCTTTAATATGGTATATTCAAGATTGTTTTATTTTGTAAATATAATTACAAGAATTCAAAATAAAAATACATTAATTGATAAGAAGAGTAACTATAAAAGGTTGCTTTAACTTATAGTCGAGGCCATAATTATGAAACTTTAACACACACTTATATTATATACAAGTTAACCATATTTGTGATTATATTATAATAATGTGGTTATAATTTTAACTGATGCACTTTAATCTCCAATCATTAATTTTTGTCTTACTCCTAAAATTTATGACAAAAGCTGGCGTTATATTGCCAGCTTATTTTTTAAATAACCTTTATTTTTTTCTAAAGGTTAACCTGATATACTAAAATTTTAATATAAAACATAGAGTTATTTAAGTACTAGTTGTTTTTAGACCTAGTATCTTTAATAAAACCTTTATCAAAAAGTTATCACATGCTCTTTTATTGTTAACATTGTCAGCATAGCTATTATTGTATAGTTCGTTATTATTACATGAATATATATACCCTTCAGATGATTTAGCTGAGTTTCTTCAACCTTTTAAAACATAGTGAAGATAGTCTTCTTTTAGCATAATCCTTTGAACTCTTATAATAGCTGCATACTGAATAGTGATATATTCCCACAGTATATCTAAAGTATCCTTCTCCTTAATATTTTGTAAAAAAATAAGCACCTGGAGTTACCAAGTGCCTCTCTTAAAGGGAAGTTGCGTATATACATGTATTTATAAACTTAATGAAGATCTACAATATTATATTAAAATATAATTGTTATATAATTATGACGTAATTATTAAAAATTTGTTTAGTTTTGTAAACAAATAAGCATCAGTGGATTCTACTGATGCTTTAAATAAGGTTATGGTAAGGTATAACTTTATCCCTTAAATACATACTAATACTAAATAATGTAATATTTGTTATGATACTATTAATATTCTGTAAAGTAATAAGCACCTAGATTTCTCTAAGTGCTTTACTGTTGCCACACAGTATGTAATCCCTGCTGGCAAAATATAAATTCTTACACTATGATTTTATAATAAATAATCCCCTAAGAAAATACCACCTTTTTCCTTTTATATCCCTAATGCTTCGACTCCCCATAATAACAAACTTAATTCCTCTGTAACTGTATCTTTCCATATCTTTGGAGAACTTTTACCACATCCTAGTAATTCCTGTTTTTCTTCATTTGTCTTTTTCTGAATATAATATAGTTTAAAAGCTTTAAACTTATATTCTTCACAATTATTTATAAATCGATTTTTTAATATTTCTAATGCACTATCTATTCACATTTTTCTCTTTCAATTCGTTACTTTATCTTTCATGTCTTTTTTTATTACACATATTTAAAATATTCTTTCTCATAATATTACTGGAGGTGATACTATGAAAGATACGTCTAAAGATAAAGCTAATCCTATCACTGACTTTGTCAGCATATTTACTTCAGACTCAAAATTCAATGAGAGCTCTGGTGACGATGTAGATTATGATGAAATACACTTAGCACCAATCAGTGATTTATTTAATAACGATGATGAATCAAAATCTGAAAAGTAGTACTTTAAATTGGGGCACGCAGCCCCTTATTTAGCTTATCTACCATTCCAGCTAACCTTATCAACACGACTATTTGCATATCCTTCTGTTATTGTAATAGCTCCCTCATGTTGTTCAACTACTAAAATATCTACAGCTCTACATGATTGTTCATTAACTTCTTTATAAATAATTTTATCCGTGTCTATAAAAGCATCTCTTACAAACTCATTCCATATGTTATCTAATCTGTTCATCAATTTTCCTCCTATTTTTATTAAGGTGCTAATTTCACTTTTGCTTATTGTGCAATTCCTTTAAGATCGTCTTTGGAAGTCTCCCTAATATATTCCTCATATAGGACTTTCATAAGTTTTTCTTTAGCAGCTTGAAGTCTTTCAGGATTCATGATTACTACTTTTACTTGCTCATCTTTTCTTTTTGCCACCTAAATCACCTATAAAAATATTTATATTATAATATGATGATAGTCTTACACTTGTTACTAACAATTGTAGTTAAGTAAGATTTTCACGTTCTACATTTTACACTATCAGCGTAACATTTTATAATATCATCATAAACACAAGGAGGTTGTAATCATGAAAATATCAAAGAAGGTAAGAGATTTAAGAAAACAAAATAATTTAACTCTTAAAGAACTTTCTGAAAAAAGTGGTCTTTCAGTTTCTTTTATTTCTGATATCGAAAATGAAAGACGTAACCCAAGTATCGAAAAGTTACAAGACTTAGCTAAAGCTCTCGGTGTATCTGCTGATGAGTTTTTGAAAGATGATACTAATGAAAATATGAATATTCCAAAAGAATATACAGATAAGTATACAATCACAAAGAGAGATTTAAACCAGCATGATAACGTATTAGAACATGCTCAAACTTTCATGATGGATGATACAGTTGACGAAAAAGATAAAGAAAAATTATTTGAGAGAGTAAATAAACTTTACTGGAAAGCAAAGGCAAATAATAAAGAAAAATACGGTAAGAAAAAAGATAAAGAATAAAACGTGGTGTTTTTATTTATAGTTATAAATTCTAATTTAAGTGAAGAAAACAGACACATTGTATTAGCGATTCACATAAAAAAATGATTTAAGGAGCTGTTATAGTAAAATGCGGATTGCAATATATAGTAGAAAATCCATTGAAACAGATACTGGTGAAAGTATTAAAAATCAAATAGCAATATGTAAAAGATATTTTGAAAGAGAAAATGAAGAATGTAAGTTTGAAATATTTGAGGATGAAGGATTTTCTGGAGGAAACACTAATAGACCAGATTTTAAGCGTATGATGGAACTTGTTAAAGCTAAACAGTTTGATGCAGTAGCAGTTTATAAGATTGATCGTATTGCAAGAAACATAGTTGATTTTGTTAATACATATGACGAATTAGAAAAGTTAAATGTAAAGCTTGTATCAGTGACGGAAGGTTTTGATCCTTCAACGCCGATAGGCAAAATGATGATGATGTTATTGGCTAGTTTTGCTGAAATGGAAAGAATGAATATAGCTCAACGTGTTAAAGATAATATGAAAGAGCTTGCTAAATTAGGCCGTTGGAGTGGTGGAACTGCACCAACCGGTTATACAGTTGAGAAAATTCAGGAAGATAATAAAACATTTGCATACTTAAAGTTAATACATAGTGAAGCTAACAACATCAGAGAAATATTCTTGAAATACTCTCAAGGTTATACAGCTTTTGATATATCAAAGTATTTTGAATGTAAAGGGGTTTCTTATAAACCACAAACTATATATGGAATACTGACTAATCCAACATATTTAAAATCCTCAGAAGAAAGCATAAAGTATTTGCAGAATCAGGGTTATACTGTATATGGTCAACCAAATGGTTGTGGGTTTTTACCTTATAATCGTAGACCGAGAAAAAATGGCATAAAATCATGGAAAGATAAAAGTATGCTAGTTGGAGTATCGAAACATGAAACTGTTGTTGATTTGGACCTATGGATCTTAGTCCAAGAACAACTTGAGAAAAAAACTGTAGAACCCCATCCACATGAAAGTCAATTTTCATTTTTAACTGGGGGAATCATGAAATGTAAATGTGGTGGTGGTTTAGGTGTTGCCCCTAGTATAAAAAGAAAGGATGGTACGAGGAGATATTATTTTATCTGTAGAAGTAACAGATACCGAGAAAGCGACTGTAAAAATCTTTCTATAAGAGTTGAAAAAGCAGAAAAAGAAGTAGAGGATTTTTTACAAAGTATATGCGATAAAAAAATATTAAGTGAGTATGTAAAGAAAAATAAAAAGACTACAAATATAGATGATGAAATTAAAGCTATAAACAAAAAAATATCTGAAAATAAAAAAGCTATGGATAGTTTGATAGATAAATTAATACTACTATCAAATGAAGCTGCTAAAGAAGTTGCTAAAAGAATTGAGGAAATGACTAAAAATAATAACACCTTAAAAGAAGAATTATTAAAACTAGAAAGAGAAAGACTCTTTAATGAAGTTTATAATATTAATATTGATACATTATATATAAGTATTAAACAGTTTTTGAATGCTAAGACATTAGAAGATAAAAGAAGGTTAATAAAGCTTATAGTTGACAGAATAGTGTGGGATTCAGATAAAAATGAATTGCAGGTTTTTTTGACTTAGAGCGATAGCAATTATTTTGATCTGCACCACCTGACCATCCCCATTCGTAAGTCATAATTACAACAAAATCCACAATCTGCCCATGAGCTCTGTAATCATGTGCCCCGTGCCATGATCCAGTGGTTACATCATAAGTCTTAGGTGCCAACGCAGTTCCTACAACATAGTTTGGATGTAGTCTTTCTACTAGTTTCCTTAAAAAATCATTGTATTTTTGTCTGTCTGCTGGTGGAATTCTCTCAAAATCTATTATTACACCATAGTAACCCTTACCTCTCAAAAGTCCTAAAATATTGTTTATTACTGTTTGTTGTAATAAGTTATCATTAAGAATACGACTAACAAGGTTAGTATCAAAATTAGCACCAGATATGTTAGTAACAGACAACATTGGTGCAACTCTATTAGCCTTTGCCACTTGTAATATAGTCGCATCGTTAAGTGGAGTTAAACTACCATCAGCATTTACTTGATGACTAAATGGCGTAATATAAGTTAGATATGGTATTCCCTCCGCCATAACTCTTCTCTCTCTTTCTGGGGTTGATGGTTGTATAAATGCGTTAACTTCAATATAGCCGTAATTCTTTGATTTTTCTGGAATTCTTATAATCTGTCCTGGAGAGATAGTATATGGACTAGAAAGATTATTTAACCTAATAATACTTTCAACTGATACGCCAAATCTTTTTGCTATAGAATATATACTATCTCCTGGCCGTACCCTATACGCACTTTCTCTTGATGGAATGACTAGAGTTTGACCAACAACCAATTTTGAAGCTTCACTAATTCCATTAGCCCTAATAATGCTTTCAGGTGTTACACCAAAAGCTCTTGATATAGACCATATAGAGTCTCCAGATTTAACCACATATATTTTCAATAAATCTACCTTCTTTTACATACTATCAATAATCAGTATATTCATATCCTAAATTTAGGTTCAATAAAATCTATATAAATATTACTATATTTTAATCCAATATTCTAATGCAATTTCCTCCTTTTAAATAAACGTTTTATATGATATTATATGAATAAATTGATTTAATTTCACATTTAATGCATATTTATTTATCTAAGTAATTGCCTCATGTATTACGCACAAATCATTTGCAACACATATTTTTCTTAAAATACATAGCTATATAGTAAAATATACTTCTATCAATAACTAATATACTAAGAGGAGGTAAATATCTTTATGTAAGATATTATTGTACATATGGACAAAGAAATCGAAAGATTAATTAATAGTTATGGTAATGAAGTTTTAAAAATTGCTTACATATATCTTAAGGACAGGCATCTAGCTGAAGATATTTTTCAAGAGGTTTTTGTTAAGGTATACAAAAATTATGAAAAATTTCGTGGAAAGAGCAGCGAAAAAACATGGATTTTAACTATTACTATAAATACCTGCAAAGATGCATTACGAAGTTCCTGGCTTAAGAAAGTTTTCATGTTTAAAGATGCTGAAAAAGACACTATAGATGCTCTACCTAGTGTGGAAGAGTTAGAAAATAGTGTAATCAAACAAATACAACATAAACAATTGCTAACACATATTATGAATTTACCTAGTAAATATAAAGAAATAATACTTCTTTATTATTATGAACACATGTCTACTTTTGAAATCAGCAAAATACTAAAAATACCAGAGGGTACTGTGAGAAGTAGACTGTTTAGAGCTAGGGAAATATTGAAATATGATATAGATGGGAAGATAGAATATGAAGGATAATATACGAGATATAAAAGAAATTATAGATTTAACTCTTAATGACATCTATGTCACGGACAATCTAAAAAATAAAACCCTAAAAGCTTGTACTATTGAAAGGAAACCTAAGTTAAAACCATATATTGTTGCGGCAGCCTCAGCAGCCTTTATAACTTTATCAATAGTAGGGTACCAACAATTTTATAATAGAGATATTAATCCTTCTCAAAAATTAAGCCAAGCTTTTACTAAATCAACTAGTAAGGATATTAAAGATAAATCAGACAATAAGGTTGTTAAAAATCAGCCAAATAACACATATGATAACAAAACTAACGTAGATGCAAATAATATAATCCCTTACGACAAACAAGTAGTATATAATAAAGATAAAAATGAAGCTATAACAAATAATCATAACAACACTACAGCACCTTTGCCTAATACTAACAAAGATACTAAGACAACAATTAATAAAACTGAAAATCAACAAAGTAACACTACAAATGTATCACCACCAGTTGATACTAAGCCTGATATTACCACTGCCGTTTCAGATAAACTAAAACAAGATCCGCTAATTCAGGATAAAGTTGCTAACATTAACGATACTTCACTTTCTTCTATGGCGGAAGGATTACCATCTATAACAAAGAATTCTACAGATATATCAGGTACAATTTCCAACTCCTCTGTGTCGCACATGGTTTCTCCAAGTACTGCAGAAGCTGAAAATTATTGGGGAGATAAACTATCTTTACCTTCCTATGTACCAAAGGATTTTGAACTTACTGATATATATATTCCTAAAAATGATTCTAAAGAAAAATATGTAAAACTTACATATAGCTTTAAAAATAACTATTTTAAATTACTTGAGAATAAAAGTACAACTTATAGTGGTAACGGAAAGACTATAGATATAAATGGTGCTAAAGGTTATGTTACACAAAATAAAGATGATAGCAACCCCAATAGTACTATTACTCAAATATGTTGGAACAAGAATAATATTCAATTTAGTATCACTGGCAATATCCCTGAAGATGATTTAATAAATATTTGTAACTCAATTAAATAATAATTTTTTATAACTTTATGAAGCAAAATGATAGAATCTATCGTCTATACTAATATAAAAAACTTAATAATTGCAAACTAGGAGGTTTTATCATTGAATAAAAAGCTAGTGTTATGCCTTACTTTAGCTTTAATATTAAATGGTATACAGATTACCCAAAAGAAAGTTAAAGCTGAGCAAAATCAACCTATAACCTTAAATCAAGGAATAATGTATCATAAAGTTAACTTTGAACCTATTAGTAATATAGATACCTTGCAGCATATGAAGGATATTATAAACACTTATAAAGAGAAACAAGGTTTTATATCCTATTATGATGACTCATCTGGATATTATTATATTGCCATTATGTATGGCTTAAAACCTAGTGGAGGTTACTCCATAAATGTAAAATCTGTAGAAGATATTGAAGGTAAAACCAAAATACTTGTTGAAGAAAAAGAACCTGCTCCTGGAACTATGATTCCTATGGTGGTAACCTACCCCTACACTGTAATAAAAGTCACAGGTATAACTAGTAATATAACGGTTGAAAGTACTTCTGGAACTACTTACACTAATTATAGTGAATATGTAAAAAAAGTAGACATGTCTCAATTGACAGATAAACATTGGAAGGACTTAAAAAGTTATAATAATGTATCAACAAATAAACAATGGACGATTAAATTTAATAAACCTGTTATGGAGGAAAATGTAAACAGCCTCAATATATATGTAGTTGACCACCAAGGTAACAAAGTAGCTGCTAAGTTATTATTAGATAAAGATAAAAAATCAGTTATAGTTATTCCAGTTAACCACTATGACTTTAACCAAAGCTACTACTTATTTATATCCAATAGTAAAAATTCACCTTATGCTAATACTATAAAAGGATTTAGAATGCAGTTTACCACAAAGAGTGATGTATAGAATTAAAGCAGAGGTTATATCACCACACCTCTGCTCATTTTACATACAAAAATTCTACCGGCATATTTCTGCTATTATCCTTTGTTCAATTTTATTATATGTATGGGCTTATGCTATGTTACCAATTTAATAGAAAATTCATAACTTCTAATTAAATATTATACATAATATTTAATTAGAGGTTATTTTATATTTATGTTATAATTATAACCTGTCCTAATATTAAATCATAAAAGTATTCTATGGCGTATTTAACGCTTAAATATATATAAATGTCATGGAGGGATATTTTTGAATAAAATCAATAAAATATTTTCCATTAGTTTGCTATCAATATTAGTTTTAAATAAACCTGTGTTAGCAGATCCCACACCTACTAACATTCAAGACCTACAAGTTAAGATTCAAAATATGGAAAGCGATATAGAAAAAATGGATAATCAGATACAAATAGTTCTAAATCAGATAGATGAAAACCAAAAGCAAATTGCTGCCGCTGAAAAAGAAATAACCGATACTGAAAAAAGCTTAAAAAATACACAGGATGACCTAAAGAGCAAAGAAGATCTTTTTAATCAGAGAGTTAGATCTTCTTACATTACGGGAACAGATGGTTATTTCAAGGTGTTGATAGATTCCTCTAATTTAGATGATTTTTTGTCTAGAATAGATTTTATACGAAGAGTTTTAGTTTTTGATAATGATATTATAGATAGTTTGGAAAACAAGGAAAATGAAATATCCTCTAAGAAAAAAAGTTTACAAGATAAAAGAAATAAATTATTATCCCTAAAGACTGATAACGAAAGCAAGCTTTCTAAATTAAATGCTGATAAAGATAGTGAAAAGAAATTAATAGATTCCTTGATAGAGCAAGAGCTTTTATACCAACAGCAAATTTTACAAAATTCTTTAGGAAGTGATGGTCAAATAAATACCTCTTTAAAACAGTTGGAAGAATTAAGAAAGTCTTTTGCATCAGCTGATTTAACTAAGGGAGCCATACCATTTTCTAAAGATGCAGTTATAGCCTATGCTTCTACTTTTTTAGGAACAACTTATGTATGGGGTGGCACAACTCCATCTCCTGGTTTTGATTGCTCTGGTTTTCTTCAATATGTATATGCTAAATTTGGAGTAACAATTGGCCGAACAACTTATGACCAAATTAAAGATGGCACAGAAGTTCCTATGGACAAACTTCAACCTGGTGACTTAATTTTCTTTGGTACATGGGCTGACCCTCATCATGTTGGTATGTACATAGGAAACGGAAACTATATTCATGCTCCACATACTGGTGATGTTATTAAGATTTCAGCTCTAGGTAGAAGTGACTATTTGACAGCAAGAAGAGTTAAATAACTGCACTATAAAATTATAATAAGAGCAGGATTTTACTTTTAATAAAATCCTGCTCTTTATTTAATTTACGTAGCTACTATCTTCCTACATTCATCAGCACATTTTCTACATGCATCAGCACACATTTTATTGTATTCACTGTTAAATTTACTACATTGAACTGCACATTCATCACATATATTAGCACAGGCAGTAAGTATTTCCTTTAAATGCCTGCTTCTTCTTGACATTGAACAAGAAGCTACTGCACATATATCTGCACAATCCATAAGGTCTAATATACAGTGTTCTTTAGCTCGCACATCTGATTCTTCCAAACAAAGTCTAAAACATTCTTGGCAAATTTGAGCACATTTATTGCAAGCATCAATACAATCTTGATATTCTTTATTAGGTGCCATTATAGTTGCATTCATATTAAGTTAACCTCTCTTTCTTTTTACTTTAATGTGTTATCATCAAATTTATTTTGCTCCTAAACTGATGTTTTATACTAAGCCACATAAAGTTTATATATTATTATGGAAAGCTTATTTTTTAATAATTTAGTAATATTTTCTCATTATTAGTGTAATAATATTATATTATAACTAAGAACTTTAAATTAGAAAGGATAAAATTATGAATAACTATAAAGGAAAAAACTTTTTATTTATTTTCTTGGCAATTGCTTGAACTATTATAGTGCTATTGGATATAGTATCAATTATTATAGGTGCAATGAGCTAAAGATATTATTTAATTATGGTAGTAATATACAAGCTATAAATTTAATATTTTTAAAGGGGAGTATCCTCCCCAAGCTGCTGCCATGTAATCCCTTTTGTTCAACAACCTTATCTTAAATATTTAACATAAAATAGTGTTTATATACCATATTTCTACTTTAATTCTACTTTTCAAGCATATCTAAAAGTTCATCAAATCTTTTTATAGTATCTTCTAAAGGTTTTGGAGTACTCATATCAACTCCAGCTTTTTTAAGCACATTAATAGGATAATCACTAGATCCGCTTTTTAAGAAGCCTTTGTATAATTCCACTGCTGATTCTCCATTTCTAAGAATTTCTGATGCAAAGGAATTAGCAGCAGCATATCCTGTAGCATATTGATATACATAAAAATCTCTATAGAAATGAGGTATTCTAGCCCATTCTATATCTACTTCTTCATCTACTGTCATTTCTGAACCAAAATATTTTACATTTAAATCGTGCCATATTTTACATAAATCTTCTGCTGTAAGAGCATTACCTTTTTCAATACTTTCATGAGTTATTTTTTCAAATTCAGCAAACATAACCTGTCTAAATACAGTGGTTCTAATTTGTTCAAGTTGTTGATTTATAAGATAAAGCTTTTTATTTTTCTCACTTTCCTTATTAATCAAGTAATTAATTAATAGACTTTCATTAGTGGTTGAAGCAACTTCAGCTACGAAAAGAGAGTAATCTGAATAAACATATGGTTGATTTTTTCTTGAATAATAGGAATGTATGGAATGGCCCATTTCATGAGCTAAGGTTGACACGTCATTTAACTTATAGTCATAGTTCAGAAGTACATAAGGCATAGTATCATAGTCCCCTGAGGAATAAGCCCCTCCTCTTTTACCTTTATTAGGGTAAATATCTATCCAGCCTGCTTTTATACCTTCGTTAAATATATTTAAATACTCTTCACCCAAAGGTTTAAGCCCCTGTTTTACAGTTTCTACAGCATCCTTAAATTCTATATTTTCTTTTGGGGTATCTATAATAGGTACATACAAGTCATACATATGGATTTCATCAAGTTTCAAAAGCTTCTTCTTTACTTTTACATATCTATGTAAAGACTTTAAATTATTATTTATTGTTTCGATTGTGTTGTCATATACTTTCAGCGGAATATTATGTGGTTCAAGTGAACTTTGCAATGCACTATCATACTTTCTAACCTTTGATATAAATACAAAGTTCTTTATACTTGAAGTTAGTGACGCTGCAAAAGTATTTCTGTATTTATTATAGGTATTAAATAATCCCTTAAATGCATCTTTCCTAACCTTTCTATCCTTAGATTGTATAAATCTTCCGTAGTTTGCTTCTGTTAACTCTACATCCTTCTTTTCTTCATCTTTAATCACAGGAAAAGTCATATCTGCATCAGATAACATACTATATATCTTTCTTGGACCTTGTAAACAATCCGATACTGAAGCTATAAGCTCTTCTTTTTCTTTAGTTAATGAATGGGCCTTTTCTCTTAATATATTTTCGAGAAAAAAGGAGTACATTTTAAGTTCAGGATTATTTTCTATTTCCTTTTTTATAGTTTCTTCTGGCAAACTTAAAATTTCTGGTATAAAGAAAGAACCTATGCTTTTTAATTCTGCAATATATGCAAAAATTCTATCCTTTAAAGATTGAAATTGTGGATTTGCAGTATCTTCGTCACTTCTCATGTGTGCATATACAGCTAACTTCCCTGCAAGCCTTGACACCTTTTCATCTAACTTCAAATATTCTAATAATTCTTTCCCATCTCCAAGTTTTCCAGAGTACTTTGAAATCTCAGGTGTAAGGTTTTTTAAGTTTTGAAAATCCTCTTCCCATAAACTTATACTTTCATATATTTTTTCCACATTCCATTTAAAATCCTCTGATATTTCATCTCTAGTTTTTATTTTTTTAATTTCTAACATATTAATCTCTCCTTTATATGCAGATTATATAGTCATTAGAAAAACTTTCCTACATTTAGTGTATATTATAGCATAACTACTATAATATTTCAGTTACATGCTGTTTTGTTTATCCCATGACTACTGGCTCTAATACTCCCATCTGATTCAAGCTTCACTTTATTTATATACAACATACTTTATGCAATTAATTAATTTATATGATACATTTTGTATATTTAAAATATTTTATCTCGTAGTTAACTGGCATCCCCCTATGAATTCCAGTTTCATTTTATCGCAAAAAGCTAATATAGCTGCTAGCAAAGCTAGCAGCTATATTATTAAAATTAGTATCTTCTACTATTGTTTCTTTCTTGTTTTCTTGCTCTTCTGCAGTCTGGACATCTTACTGGTTCATTTTCAAAACCTTTTTCTTTGTAGAACGCTTGTTCTCCTTCAGTGAATACGAATTCTTTGCTGCAATCTTTGCAAGTTATTGTCTTATCAGCCATGTTAAACATACCTCCGTTTTATAGTGGGTATCTAACTAATCATAAACAATCATTTTCCAGAATAAAATCGGAGAATGTTTTCATGATATTAAATCCCTTAGTTTTTATTACATGTGATATTGTACCATATTGTTTTATATAAGTCTATATACTTTTCAAAAATTTCTTATTTTTGTGGAACATTTTTCCAATCACTAAGAAATTTTTCTATACCAGCAGTAGTAAGAGGATGCTCAGCCATCTTTAAAATAATATTGTATGGCACTGTAGCTATATGTGCACCTATTTCTGCTGCTTGTAAAATATGAATAGGATGTCTAATACTTGCAGCTATAATTTCTGTTTTTATATCATGTATATTAAATATGTTAACAACTTCTTCAATTAAATTTATGCCATCGCTTCCTATATCATCTAGCCTCCCAATAAATGGACTTACATATGTGGCACCAGCTCTTGCTGCAAGTAATGCTTGAGTTGATGAAAATATAAGAGTAACATTAGTCTTTACACCTTCACTAGATAATATTTTAACTGCTTTCAACCCTTCTACGGTCATTGGTATTTTAATTACAATATTTTCATGTATTTTTACTAGCTCTCTAGCTTCACTTACCATTCCTTCTGATTCTAAGCTAATTACTTCTGCACTTATAGGTCCATCAACTATAGAAGTTATTTCTTTTACTACCTCTATAAAATCCCTACCTTCTTTAGCTATAAGTGATGGATTAGTTGTAACTCCACATATGACTCCTAAATCATTAGCCTTATGAATTTCATCTACATTAGCTGTATCGATAAAAAATTTCATAATTTACACTCCCCCAAATTTTTTTTAGTTAGACATAATATAACATTTTCTTTTCCACTTTCACAATAACATAAATTTACCGATAACTTCAAGTAATTACTGTTAATTTTATAAGCATTTTTTCAGAATATTACTACTCCAAGTTACTATGTCTCGCAAAAGCAGAATCATTATTCTGAGACTTTAAGCTACTATATTCTAAACATATAGAGTCAAATAATATATGGGCACACTGGTCAAATAAAGAACCTAGTGGTTGTATACTTGGACTTTCCCCTTCCCTTCTGTATTTAGTTGCTGCTGGAACGTGTATTATAATTGATGCTAAAGCACCTAAATCTGATTGAGGATTAGTTGTTACAACTAGTACTTTGCATCCAAGCTCTTTGGACTTTTCTGCTGTCATAATAACACTTTTTGTAGTGCCAGATCCAGATATAGCAACCAGTACGTCTCCTTTTTCTATAGCTGGTGTTATAGTTTCTCCAACTACATAAACATTAGCTCCAAGATGCATTAAACGCATAGCAAAAGATTTTCCCATAAAACCGGAACGACCTTCTCCAATAACAAATACTCTTTTGCCTTCATTTATTACCTTTACAAATTCAGTAATTTTTGATAAATCAACATTATCCAAAACTCTTTGTATTTCTTGTAATATAGTTTTTATTTTATTCATTATCTATACCTCCTGTATTGTTTTTACTACTTCCTGTATTAATTTCGCAGCTAATATTGGATCTTCAGCTTTAGTTATGGTTGAACCAACAATAACTACATAAGGATTAATCTTATTTAAACTTTTAACAGCATCTATATCAATTCCCCCTGCAAAAGCTATTTTAGCATTATTCTTTATTAATAGTTCTTGAATTCTAGTTAGTCTGCTAAATTCCTGTTTTTCTCCCTTAACCTCTTGCTGATCTTTGCTCACGTGAGAACAAAATATAGCATCCTTAAATTCTAATAATGCTTGTACTTGTTCTTCAGATGTATTTAATAAATCTATCATGACATTCTTTTTATATTTACTTGCTATTTCTATGCAGGTATCAATAGAAACCTTAGGTGCTGCTCCCATTACTGTAGCCACATCAGCACCAGCCTTAAAACACATTTCAAACTCATACTTTGCATTGTCAAAGGTTTTAACATCTGCAAGTATTATTTTATTTGGGAAAGCCTTACGTATTTGTATTATACTTTCTACTCCAAATTCCTTAATCAGTGAAGTTCCAACCTCTATCCAGTCAATATAATCCTGAACCTTTTTTCCAATATTTATAGCCTCTTCTATAGACAATCTATCTAAAGCTAATTGAGTATTCATTATATTTTCCTCCAATTTCCATTATATAGTTTTGATTTTTTATTACTTACTATTAATGATGTAATACTTCGCATAATTGGTATAACTACCCAAATTAGAACTAATAAAAAATTTATATGCCTTAAATATTAAAAACTTTTGTTTTAAACTACTAACAGTTATTATACTATACAACAACTGTTAGCAGTGAAGTAATTTAACTAAATATCACTTGAGCTAAGAATACCATCTGATGCCTGTTTATCCTTATATGAAGATGAGGTTTTTACTACAAGAGTAAATATTACTGATAGTAATAATGATGCTGCCATAAATTTATAAGATGCATTAGCATTTCCTGTTACACCATTTAAATATCCTACCACATAAGAACCAACAAAGGAACCAAGAGCTCCCATACTATTAATTAGTGCAGTGGCTCCACCAGAAACATTCTTAGGTAATATTTCTGGTATTATAGCGAAAAATGGACCATATGGTGCGTACATAGCGCCTCCAGCTATTACGAGTAATATGAATGATGCCCAAAAGTTTGAAGTTCCAATTAAGTATGAACCATAGAAAGCAATTGTGCCGATTAGTAGATATATCCAAACAAAGCCTTTACGATTCATAGTGCGGTCTGAATAATAAGAAGTTACAACCATTAGTATAGATGCCAACAGATATGGTACAGAAGAAAGCCAACCAGCTGTAACAATACTAATGTTGGATGCAGACTTTAGTATTGATGGTAACCACATTACAAATCCATATACACCAATACTCCAAAAGAAGTATTGACAAGATAAAAGTATTACTTTAGGATTTTTAAATGCTTCTCTATAATTCTTAACAGGCTTTATTTTCGCTTGTTCTTCTTTAAAGGTCATTTCCATATCTCTTTTTTCTTGTTCTGTTAACCATGTTGCGTCTTTAGGGTTATCGTTTACAAGTTTCCACCAAACAAAAGCCCAAATAATTGGTGGCAATCCTTCTAATATGAACATCATTTGCCAACCTAAAGATTTTACTAAATATCCAGATACAACAGACATCCATAAAACGGTTACAGGATTACCTAAAATTAAGAAAGTATTTGCTCTAGAACGTTCTGCTTTTGTAAACCAATTACTTAAAAATATAAGCATAGCAGGCATAACTGCACTTTCTACAACACCTAACATAAATCTAATTCCATATAGATACTTAACATTAGTGATTAAACCTGTAGCACTTGCCAATACTCCCCAAAGTATTAAACTAACAAAAACAAGTTTCTTAGCACTTTTCTTTTCCGCATAAGCTGCTCCTGGAATTTGAAAGAAAAAATATCCAAGAAAAAATAAAGCACTTAAAAGAGAAGCTACACTTGGAGTAATATGAAGAGTTTTTCCCATACCACCAGCTACACCAAAGCTGTAATTTGCACGGTCTAAGTAAGCTAGACTATACGTAATAAAAGCAATAGGTATTAGCTTGCTCCATCTTTTAGGAGCTAACTGTTTATTGGCTTTTTCCATGATTAATGCACCCCTTCTTATATATAATAAATTTTTTATTTACCCAAGTTTTAATTATATAGTATATATATTTTAGTTTTCAGTTAACACTCACTAACCCTTTTTTTCGTAGAAGGCAGTACCCTTGATTCTTTAGAATAAATAAACTGCTCTAAAATTCTTCTTGTTGGCAATCCATCTGAATCTCCTGGTGACATTACTGCTAATGCTCCTATTGCATTTCCTCTAATAACTGCATCCTCTATATTTAATCCGTCTAATAAACCACTAATTACCCCTACAGCAAAACCGTCTCCTGCTCCTACTGTATCTATAACTTTTTCAACATGAAATCCTGGAACAAACGTTTCTTCATTTTCTGTTCTAAAATAAGCTCCCATTGGACCTAACTTTATAACTACAAGTTTTACCCCTTGATCTAAATAAAATTTTGCAATGTCTTCTGCTTTTGAATATCCTGTTAGTAATTTTCCTTCTGATATACCTGGAAGCACCCAATCTGCTTGTACTGCAAATCTATTTATAACCTCAACCATCTCATTTTCACTATTCCACAAATTTGGACGTAAATTAGGGTCAAAAGAAACGGTTTTACCAGCAGTCTTCATTCTTTTTATTACTTCTTCTGAAAATTCTCTCGCTGAACTTGACAAAGCTGGAGGTATGCCTGTAGCATGTAAGTGCCTAGCTGCCATAAAATAAGTATTATCAATGTCTTTCTTAGAAAGTGTACTTGCCGCAGACCCTTTCCTAAAATATTTAACTTTAGGATCTCCTACTAAAACCTTTGACTTTAATTGAAAACCTGTTGGATAACTTGATTCTATACTGATACAGCCTGTATCTACTCCCTCAGATTTTAATGCCTCTATTATATATTGGCCAAAAGGATCATCCCCAACTTTGCTGACCCACCCAACCTTATACCCTAGCCTTGAAAGTCCTATAGCTACGTTAGTTTCTGCTCCAGCTAAGGCTCTAGTAAACTTTTCAACCCTGTGTAATTCTCCTATTTCATCTGCTATAAACATAGTCATTGCCTCTCCAAAAGTAACTATATCGGTGTACATACTATCAACCTCCATATTATATGATTAAGAATTTAATATATTAATTATAAATTTAAGCATTTTTTAGTAATGTTACATATTTTATCGTCTCTTCTTCTAGATTTATTCCTGTTATGGGGAACTCTATAGCTCTTAAAGCATCCTGCGGTAATTTTGCTAGTACTTTTCTCCAAATCGCATTTGGAGCCTCTGGTAAAGGTACAGTATTTAACTGAGTTCTGTCCCTGTCAACATGCTTAAAATGAATATATACCACATATTTACTTAGTTTTTCTGCAGCTTCTATAGGATCTTCATTAGTCCAATTCCAGTTCCCCACATCAAAAGTCATGGATATTGGTATATTGTATTTTTCACACTGTTTTAAAAAATAGTGTAGATTATACAAGTTTCCCCCATAGCTTGTTTGATCATTTTCTATAGTAAGAGTTAAATTGTATTTTTCAGTTTCAAGCTGTCCAATAACTCTTTGTAGTGCCTCTATATTGGATACATTATCTTTAAAGTTACCTAAAGAAAATTTAACTATTTTTGCTTCTAGCTCTATGGCCTTCGATACCACAGACCATATCAGCTCTCTATTTAATTCTCCATTTTCTTTCCAAAGACTTACTGGTGCAGAATATATGCATTCTAATCTTTCTTTTTTAACCACCTCCCTTAGAGTACCTAATGGTATATCTCTTTCTGTGATTAATTCTTCTCTTATTTCTACTCCATTAGCTCCTGACTTAGCTATAACTGGTATATAAAATTGCTGTCCTTTATCACATACCTGTTTTGTTCCAAAAGCTGAGGTTGTTATATATACAAATTTCATATTATTCATCACTCCTATACTAAAAAATATTCACTTAAATTAATATGTTTTAGAAACCGATTCCATCACTATCAAAAGAAATTCTAAGGGTCAATCTATAGTTATAAACCCATATATGAAATCGGTGCCATTTCACTTAAAAAATATAATATTCTCTGTCTTTCACTATAATTTTGGTATCGGTTTCATTTATGCGTTAAAGAGAGTCGTATTATTGCGACAATTCTTCTTGTTTGACTTTTTGTTTGACTTCATAAGGGGTTGATCCTCTAGTTATTAATGTACAAGGCAAATGAATACTTTGAAAAATAGATTTATCCCCATCTATTCTCCTTAGGATTCTTTCCATTGCTGTAACTCCTATTTCATAAGTTGGTTGTTCTACAGTAGTTATTCCGGAGCCTATAGCTGGTGTCCATTCTAGATTATCAAAACCTGCAATAGCAACATCTTCAGGAATTCTAATTCCTCTTTTTTGTAAAGCTAATATTATTTTTAACATTATAACACCGTTAACAGCAAATATTACTCTTGATTGTCCCTTAGAATCTGTAAGAAACATTTCCACATCCTTGTCTAATTGATCTTTATCCTTTAAATCTATAATAAATATATCTTTATGAACCTCATGGTTATCCCTTTGTTCTAAAATACTTCGAAATGTAGAAAGACGTTCTAAACGGGAGCTTACCCCTGATATTGGTTCGCTAAAAAAAGCAATTCTTTTATATCCTTGGTTAACCAAATAATTTACCATTTCTGATGTTGCACCTATATTGTCTACTACTACAGTATCTAATTTAAGTTCAGGAACCTTTCTATCAACTAATACTACTGGAGTTTCATCATTCATTAACTCATGTAAAAATTCATTATTTTTGCCTGTTGTATTAATTATTAGTCCATCAATTCTGTGTGACTGCAGCATGAAAATATAATCACGTTCTCTAATGGGATCATTATCAGTGTTGCATACTACTACGCTATATGATTTCTTTCTGCACATATCTTCTATTCCTCTCAACATAGCTGTAGAGAATGGATTTGATATATCAGCCATTACTACTCCAATTAAGTAGCTTCTGTTTCTTTTTAATCCTTGAGCCATTTGATTAGGTCTGTACCCAAGAGACTTTATAGCTTCTTCTATTCGTTTTTTAGTATCTTCAGCCAACATTTCATGTTTACCACTTAAATATCTTGAAACCGTGGTTTTAGATACTTTAGCTATGCTTGCTACATCTTCAATAGTTGTCCTGCGAATACGGGATTTTTCATGGCTCTTTGTCATTTGTAAACCTCCTTTGACTATCCTCTAATGCTGATTTAAAATGGAACCGATTTCACTTTATGATATAATTATATTCCTTTAAAAATATATTGTCAATAAAGATTTTTGGGTCTTTTTGGAAATTTAATTCATGTAAAATACACTCAAACACCAGATAAAGTTTGTATAGGACTAGTGACAGCTATCTATAAGAAAATAAAATTTACAAATAAAAAATCTTGATATAGCTAACTATATCAAGATTTTTTATTTTAAATAATCTAATAATACAATATTTTTATTGTTGTGTATATGTTGGTTCTTGCTGTTCTATAAAATTCTGTCTATTTTTTAGAGTTTGTAATGAATTTTCAAAAGTTTGAGCTAATTGATTAAACTCTTGCTTTGCTGTCTTATCCTCAGTTTGTAACGCGAATGTTTTCATAGTTGCAGCGGCAGTCTCTACACCAGCTATAGCTTGTTGCATTTGAGTTCCTACAGTCATATTTATCACCTCCCTTCAATGGATAAAAATATGTAATTTTAACCCTTAGGCTTAAAAATTAAGGAAGCTAAAAAAGAAAAAATCAAAGCAGAAGAAATACCAGCACTAGTGACTTCAAATATTCCAGTAAGTACTCCAATAACTCCAGTTCTTTCACCTTCCATTAAGGCACCTTTTACTAAAGCATTACCAAAACTACTAATTGGAACAGATGCTCCTGCTCCTGCAAATTTAATCAAAGGTTCGTATAATCCAAATCCTGCCAAAATAGCACCTGCTACTACTAATGTACATGTAGTATGTGCTGGAGTTAACTTAAAAACATCTAACATAATTTGACCAATAACACATATTATACCGCCAATTATAAAAGCCCAAATAAATTTTTCCATACCTGTTGCCACTCCTTTATATTTCAATAGAAACTGCATGAGCTATGCATGGTATACTTTCTTTTTGTTGGTATGACATTGGGGAAAGTAAGGCTCCTGTTGCTACTATTAAAATTTTCTTGAGTTCTCCTCTTCTCATGCGATTAAGAAAATGACCGTAAGTTACTGTGGCAGAACAAGCACAACCACTTGCTCCAGCTATAACTGGTTGATCCTCTTTATATATTAATAACCCACAATCAGTAAACTTTTCTTGTGGAATTTTTATTCCATGCTCTTTTAATAAATCACCAGCTATTCTATGACCAATAGCCCCTAAATCTCCTGTAGCAATTATGTCATAGTAGCTAGCATCAATATTTAAGTCTCTGAAATGTGATTCTATAGTATCTACTGCAGCTGGCGCCATAGCACTTCCCATATTAAACGGATCCGAAAGCCCCATATCTATTACCCTGCCTATAGTAGCTGATGTTATTTTAGGACCTTCACCTTTTTGAGCTACTAAAGCTGCTCCTGCGCCAGTAACAGTCCATTGAGCAGTAGGAGGTTTTTGGCCGCCATACTCCGTTGGATATCTAAATTGTTTCTCTACTGCTGCATTATGACTTGATGTTCCGGCAATTACATATTGAGCCGAGCCACTATTTATCATTAAAGCAGCTAGTGCTAACCCTTCCATCGAACTAGAGCAAGCACCAAATATTCCAAAGTACGGCATAGCAAGAGTACGAGCTGAAAAACTACTAGTTACAATTTGATTTAATAAATCTCCACTTATGAAGAAGTTAACATCCTCTTTTTTCATGTTAGCTTTATTAACTGCTACTTCACAAGCCTGCTCTAGAAGTTTTTTTTCTGCTTTTTCAAAGCTATCCTGTCCTAACCAAATATCTTCATGAAAATAATCAAAATCCTTAACTAAAGCTCCCTTAGCTTCAAAAGGCCCTCCAATTGCAGCTGAAGATATTATTACAGGCTTTGATTCAAAAACCCATGATTGATGACCTTTTAGCATTTATATCACACCTAACCACTTTATAGTAATTTTTATAATAGCAACAACAAAAGCTGCAAATACTCCATAAACAATAACAGATCCAGCAATTTTAAACATGTTTCCACCCACCCCAAGAACATAACCTTCACTCTTATGTTCTATAGCGGCAGATGCCATAGAGTTAGCAAAGCCTGTAACGGGTATAGCTGTACCTGCACCAGCCCACTGTGCAATATGATCAAATACTCCAAAACCTGTAAGAATAACTGATAGTATAATTAATGTAGCCGTTGCTGGATCACCAGCTGTTTCTTCTTTAAAATTAAAATAATTTATATATGCCCATTGCAAGCATTGCCCTATTAGGCATATTGCTCCTCCAACAACAAATGCTTTAATACAATTTTTCAATACTGGTCTTTGAGGTTCCCTTGCTTTTGCAAATTCCTGATACTTTTGTTGTGTTGGAGTTAACTTTTTCTTTTTCTTATTAGACATTTAATCACCTTCTACCGTAATAAAAATGGTTTTAAATCCGTCATAATTTTTTGCAGCTTACCTGCGTTTTTTGAATACATAGTCTTTGCTTTAATATCTTGAGTCTCAAGAGAATATGACATAAAATCCGCGTGACATTTTTCAATATTAGCGTAAAGCAACTGTTTTACTTTTGGTTCGACCATCTGTATACTATCATCAAATAAATCCAAATATAATTCACCTGATGAATTTACCTGACCAATAAACACATTATCTAAAGATACTCCACTATTTTCTAACTGAGTTTCCAACCAAGCATGGTTTAACCCTATGTTACTTAGAGGTTCTTCTAAAACATTCCCATCTGATATTACGGTTTGTGGTACAGACTGTGGGGAAACCATTCTACCCAAATCATATGAAGTTACTGGTTTTTTATCTGCTTTTAAAAATACATTTATATCTCCTGTAGTTTCCAACTGTGCAAATTCCACGTCAGCTAAACTAAAAGCATTTTTTGATCTTAAGGCTCTTAAAAACTGTTCTGGTGTCATTCTTGCCTGTTTTAAATTTTCTTCCATTATCTTTCCTTCTTTTACTAGCACTATTTCTTTTCCATTAATTAAGTCCTGTAGCAATTTACTTTTCATACTTATAAAGTCTAAGGCAATAGGGATTAATGCCCACACCAATAAAGCTATAATTCCTAATGGAAAGTTTGTAATTATGTTTGTAGACATTAACGCTACTAAAACACCTATAACAATGTAATTTAGAAGATTAAAAGGCGTTATTTTGCTTAATTGCTTTTTTCCCATAATCCTTATTATAATAAGTGTAGTAAAGAATAAAACTATGGATCTAAATAATATTATTATCCATTCCTTCATTTTTTATCGCTCCCATTTATTTACCTTTATATTGTGGCTCATGAAACTCCATAATTTTCACCCTGTTTTCTAAATCTGTAATTATTTCACTAGTAACATCTAATGATTGTATATATGCATTTTTAGCAGCTTCATTTTGTTCTTGAACAGAATATAATCTTAATGTACCCTGTATGTTTCTTAAAGTTGCTAAGGTTTGTTTTATATTACTTCCTACAGTCATTTATATCAAATCCTCTCTTAAATCCTCTTACTTATTGTTACAACATTTACTGTTTTAAATACATAAAAAATAAAATTTATTTTAAAATTATATATAAATTTTACTATTAGCAGAAGTATTATATAGGTTGCTGGAGTCTGTAGAATTAAACATAGTAACCACCTCTTTATAATAGTTTGGTTTATATTTCTTAATTTATTCATTTTAAATAATTTATCCCATGACTAACTGCTCTAATTCTCCCATCTGATTCAAGTTTCACTTTATATTGACTTGTATGTTAAAGCTACACGCATCATTGTAAATAAAAATATAAAATATTATAATTAAAATACCTTGGTAAAGTTAAAATTATAACTAATATCCAATGGACAAATCTTACAAATGAGGTTTTAAATTATGAAGTTAATATATTATTATCTTTTGGCAATTAATATATATGCAGCAGCTATAATGTACTGCGATAAGAAAAGATCTATAAAAAAAGCTTGGCGAGTTCCTGAAATGAAGTTATTTTTAATAGCTTTATTATTAGGTAGTCTTGGCATCTACTGTGGTATGTATTTATTTAGGCATAAAACGAAACATATGAAATTTGTTATTGGAATTCCTCTAATTTTTATACTCCAAGTGTGTTTAATACTGTTATATATATTATTAAAATAAATTTACAATTTCATTGTCAATTTTTATCATTATTCATATGATAATACTGTAGTTAATTTGTGGAGGAGTAAAATGAAATATAACAATAATGAGGTTACGAATCCTAAAGATGATAAAATGGATATAGATGAACAGTTTGTTTCAAATAACTCTGATGATAATATTTTAGATAACGTGTTTGGAGATAAGATGGCTAATATGCCGAAGCCATTAGAAGAAGATAACGATTATACTAGGATACCAGAAACCTATCCTAATAACGAGACCTATACCTTTGATAAAACTATACCTTATAGATTTGAACAATATTATACAACTGAACCAGTTGATTCTTATAGGATTGGCCAACCATATATATCAGATACTCCTACATTTTATGGGGCTCAACAGGAATCTTATTATCCTTGCTCTTATTTTTGTCCTTTTGGTACTGTTTCATCACCTACAGTTAGTGAAATACCAGGAGATATAGGTGAAGCTTCTGACTCTCTCTATAGGGCAGATGGTTTATTGCCCTTATCATTAGGCTTACTTGGTAGTTCCGCCTATTATCGTGACTATGGCGCTTACAATCCATATTACAATTATAACCCCTACTATAGTTATAGTTCACCATATGGATTTTACCCTTGGTAAAGCTATGGTATTTTAGACTGAGATGTCACTTATCATGAGTAAACTATTATTATAACACTACTTACAAAAACTACTTAATAGAAGAAACAGCCCTTATGTCTCCTTAAATTGGAGTCTAAGGACTGTTTTTACTTTGTGTCTATCTATAAGTTTATGACAAATCTAAAGTTTATTTAATAAATCTTTAAAACTTTCTTCCGCTTCTTCTTCAGTATTATTTTTATAGATTAATAAATTCTCTATATCAGGAGCATTAAAGTTCTCTGTTTTAACATATTCATCCCAATGCTCTAGTTTCCATGTATCACGTTCAGAATTTCTTTCTATCATTCTCTTATGTGCCACTTCTGGAGAACATTCTATCCATATAACTTTTAGTTCGCCATTATAAGCCTTTAGTTTTTCTCTTAGTTTTTCTATATACTGCTTATCTCTTATTTCACGACCAAAAGGTGCATTTATAATTACATGTGAATCATATTCTATTGCTTCAAAAGCTAAATCAAGTATAACTTTATATTCTAAATCTCTAATATGTGTTTCAAAAAACTCTGAACTTCTATTATACTCTTCGTTAGCTACTTCAAAGATTTTTTTTGATAGTGGAATTAGGGTATCCTTATCTAAGTAAACAGTTTCCTGCAGTTCTTTAGCTAATTTTTTTGCAAGAGTGGTTTTTCCACAAGCCGGTGGGGAAGTTATCAAAATCATATTATTAATACTCATTTTTGGCCCTCCTATTTTTTTAATTATAGTATTTCATATTAAAACTTATAGTTTCATTAAAGAATACATTTAAAACCTGTTAAGGTTTTGAGTATTTAATATTATTATAGTAAAATAATCGAAACTATGCCAATAGAAGTAAACTTGTTACTATTTGAAAAACTAGCTGGATCAATTTGCAGCTATTGTTTTCTAACATTAAAAGCATATAGCACAATAATGTAACTTTTTAAGCACATCATTGGCACTATATGCTCCTCTAACACAAACAAGACTTATGTTATACTACAAAGTTTTTTCCCCTTCTTGCCAATTTATAGGACACATTCCTCCTGTTTGTAAAGCCTTAAGTACACGTAAAACTTCATCTACATTTCTGCCTACATTTAAATCATGCACTACTGAATATCTAACTACACCTTCTGGATCTATGATGTATAATCCCCTTAGGGATATACCTTCCTCTTCTATTAGAATGCCATAGTTTTTAGCAACCTCCGTGGTCTTATCTGAAGCTATAGGAAAGTTTATTTTTCCTAGTCCGCCTTCTTCCTGTTTCTGATTTATCCATGCTTGATGTGAGTATTGACTATCACAACTTACAGCAAGAACCTCCGCCTTTGAATTTTTGAATTCATCATATTTATTACTAAAACCAGTAATTTCAGTAGGGCAAACGAAAGTGAAATCTAGAGGATAAAAGAACATAATTAACCATTTTCCCTTAAAATCATCAAGTTTCACCTCTGTAAAATTGCTGCCATCACCCTTTACTGCAGACATTTTAAAATATGGAGCTGCTTTTCCAACTAATCTATCCATTATTACTCATCCTCCTTAATTTTAGTTTTCCGTTGTTATTATTTTCTTATTTTAAGAACTTATTCATAAGTAACTTCTTGAAGTTTGTTGATTTAAAGTTAAAATAATTTAATATATTATCTGCTAATTTATAATTAAGTTATTATATTATGAACATTAATTATTAACAAATATTTATTATTAATCACATGATAATTTAATTATTTATTTTAGTCAACATATATTTTAAAAATTTTAACATCTAATTTCCCTCTGTTTTTCTTCCTTATTTTTCAATATTGCTATATAATTAGTAATGTATAATTTAAATAGTGTCTATTACTTAATAAATTTTTAATAGTACTATAATTAACTATAGTTTGTTTATGGAGGAATTTATATGCAATGGTTTAAAAATCTAAAAATACAAAAAAAGCTTACAATATCATTTATCCTAATAAGTACATTTGTACTTTTAGTTGGTGGTATAGGTATTGTTAATATGGGTAGGATAAATTCAAATCTCAATTCTATGTATAATGAAGATTTGAAGGTATTACAAAACTTAGAACAAATTAACTCTAATACTTTACATAATAGACTTGAAATAATAAATTTAGTAGAAAGTAAAGATAGTACAAAATCTCAAGAAACTAAAAACACTATAAAGAAATTTAGAGACGCTAATGATAAGATGCTAACTGAATATGAAAAAACAAATTTATCTAATGAAGAGATTACTATATTGCAGAAATTGAAAAAAGATCTTTCCCAATATAGACAGTCTAGTGACCAGATAATTGAACTTGTAGCTAGCGGAAGATATGATGAAGCAATGTTATTAAGTAAGCAAAGTGCTTCCATGAGAAACAAGTTAACTACATCTTTGGACAAACTGATAAGTATAACTCAACAACATGCAGATAAATCTAATGGTGATAGTAATAAGGTATATATGAGTTCTCTTCGTTCCATGAGTACCATAATATTACTTGCTATAGCTGTTTCCTTTATATTAGCACTTTCAATATCAACTATGGTTTCGAGAAACATTAATAAGGTTCTACATTTCGCAAAAGAACTTGGCAGTGGAAACTTAACACAAAATATAGATATTGATTCTAAAGACGAAATAGGTAGTTTAGCCAAAGCATTGAATGAAGCCGGAAGTAATACAAGAAAACTCATAGATGAAATAATCTCAAGCTCAGAAAATATGACTTCCTCCAGTGAAGAGTTGTCTGCCACTCTTGAAGAAATATATTCAAAAATAGAGAATATTAGTGATTCATCCAAAGAAATATCTAGCAGCGCAGAGGAATTAAGTGCATCTACAGAAGAAGTAAACTCAACCATTGAGGAGATAGTAGCTACCACTAATTCTTTGGCTACTAAAGCTGGTGAAAGTGATGTTTCGGCAAAAGAAATACAGAATAGGGCCATTGAAATAAAAACAAAAGGATTAAATTCTATTAAGATTTCAGAGGCTATCTATAAAGAAAAATACAGCAGCATAGTTAAATCTATTGAAGAAGGAAAAGTAGTTGAGGAAGTTAAAGTTATAGCAGAGTCTATAGGAAATATAGCTTCCCAAACGAACCTATTAGCACTGAATGCTGCAATAGAAGCCGCAAGAGCTGGAGAACAGGGAAAAGGTTTTGCTGTAGTTGCCGAAGAAGTTCGAAAACTTGCTGAACAATCTGCTTTTGCAGTATCAAATATTCAAAGTATAATTTCTCAAGTAAATAAAGCATTCAATAACTTATCCGAAAGTGCACAAGATATATTAAAATTTATTGAAAACAACGTTACTCCAGATTATAAATTACTGATTGACACCGCTATACAATATGAAGAAGATGCTAAACTAATAACTAATATGTCACAAGAACTATCCTCTTCAGCAGAATCTATAGCAGAATCTATGGATTTAGTAAGTGGAGCAATTGAAAATGTGACTGCTAGTACTCAAGAGTCAGCTATTCACTCTGATGGTATACTACAAAGTGTAAATGAAACTTCCTTGACCATAGCGGATGTTACTAAGTTATCTCAATCTCAGTTAGAACTTGCAGATAAGCTTAATAATTTGATTCAAAATTTTAAAGTCTAATAAGTATTTTTAATATAGTATAAGGGTTTCAAAATAAAACCCCTATACTATATTAACCTTTATAATTTCCTTCATAGATGCAATATGGCCAATAAACCCCTTAAAATTTATGTTATTATGTTTATATAGTTTAAAAATCTACATGAAAGTACATATTTAGTAACTTAATATATCTTATGCAGCTTTAATGTATATCTGTACTATGTATATTAAAATTATGAACTTCTGAATAGATTGAGTTTCGAAAAACGGAGAGCTAAGGGTATAAGTAGAATGGATTATATTAAAAGGCTATTTATTCAATAAAGTTATAAAAATCTGTGTAAATTCTTAAGCATTTTTTGAATAACACAGATTTATAAATACATTAATGAAACTATAAATAATAAAATTTATAAAATTTGTGATATTACTTTTTTCACTTCTTCTAAATATTGTTTTTTCTTATCTTCATTAGATTTTAAAATATAACCAAAAAAACTATGCTGAATAACTTCTATTCCACATAAATTAAATATACCAATATCAGTTGTACTTTTCATTGAATTTATCATTCCATCCTGATTATATGCTTCATTTTGAGTTCCCATAGGATTAAATATAAATACCTTTTTATCTTTCATCACTCTATTAGATGCATCTTTTTCTTGCTTTGAAATTATGTCATAAAAAAACACCTTATCTATATATCCTTTTATAATAGCAGGCATACCAGTCCACCAAATTGGATATATAAAGGTTAGTATATTAGCCCAATCTATATATTCTTTTTCTCTTTTAATTTCTTCTGGAATCTTATGTTCACACATAAGTTTAAGATCAACACCTTTTAATACAGGATCAAATCCCATGGAATAAAGATCTCTAATTTCAGTCTTATGGCCTTTCCTCATTGACACTTCTCTTACAACGGTCATTATTGCATTTGAAAAACTCTCTGGACTAGGGTGAGCATATATAATTAAATGATTCATAATGCAGCCTCCCAATAATTTATCTATTGATATGTATTTATTTTTTTCAAATTTTATTTTTTTATTATTTAATTTATCATAAAGTAAAGTATTTATAGATTATAAATCTATTTAAATTTTACAGTAGTTAGCTCTAAAATTTAAATAATATAAACACCTAAGTTTTCATATTATAGTCATATATAGAATAAACTTATTTAGATTCATTAATTTTTATTAGGAGAGAATATGATATGAAAAAATATAAAATCATGACTTTTGATGGTGGTGGTATTAGAGGTGCTTTAAGTTCTCAACTTTTAAAAAGACTAAATGATTTTTTCCCTAAATTAATTGAAAATACTAATTTGTTTGTGGGAACATCCACAGGTGCCTTTATTGCTCTTGGTCTAGCTTATGGTGTATCTCCAGATAAACTTGTAGATATATATATAAAAAATGCAAAATATATCTTTACTCCCAGGCACGAAGAGTTTACTAGGCCCAGATATAACAATGAACACTTAAAAGAGGTGCTAAGTTCTATATTTCCTGAAAATCTTACACTGAAAGATTTAAAACGCCATGTAATTATTCCATCTTTTCAACTGCTATCTACCAGCACTTTGAGTTGGAACCCTATCCTCTTCAACAACTTCCACAATTCCCTAACACTAAATGAAAAAGTTATTGATGTAGCCTTATCCAGTAGTGCGGCTCCTGTTTATTTCCCATCTTATCAAGGAAAAATAGATGGAGGCGTTATTGCAAACAATCCTAGTACTACTGCATTAGCCTTTTCTAGGAATAAAGTTGGTGGATATAAATATTTAGATGAAGTTACTTTGTTATCAATAGGAACTGGCTATAAATCTTATGAAATAAGTGCTGATACAACAAAATGGGGCGCACTTCAATGGGTAACTTATTTTAACCCTCCAGTACCCTTAATAAATATATTATTTGATGGTGGTGCTGAAATGGACTCTATGCTTACTGCTCAATTTTTAGGAGATAACTATTATAGACTTAATGTTAACTTACCTAAATCAGTACACCTAGATGATTACAAGATGATACCTAATTTAATTAAATTAGCTAATAGCTTTAATATGGATGCCTGTAAAAACTGGTTGGAAAAAACTTGGGTTATACCTAAATAAGAAGATCAGTACAAACACTGATCTTCTTATTATTAAAAATTAATATGTTTATCTTATTACTAAACTGCTTCTTGTCAAATCATGATGCGCTTCTATAAATCTTATGGTTCCTGATTTTGATCTCATAACTATAGTATGAGTTGTTGCCCAATGATTTCTTGAGTATACAACCCCTTTTAAAAGATCAGAATCCGTTATACCAGTTGCCGCGAAATAAACATTATCACTTTTAGCTAAATCATCCGTAAATAACACTTTATCTATATCATCTATTCCCATAGACTTACATCTCTCTATTTCTTCTTCGGTGTGAGGATCTAATTTTGCTTGCATTTCACCGTCCATGCACTTTATAGCCGCTGCAGCTATAACTCCTTCTGGTGCTCCACCAGTTCCCATAAGCATATCAACGCCTGTATCTTCAAATCCGCAAGCCAGAGCCGCTGCAACATCACCTTCGCCAAACAATTTTACTCTAGCACCAATTTCTCTAGCTGCTTCTATAATATAACTGTGCCTATCTCTTTCTTGAACTATTACCGTAAGCTCTGTTATATGTTTATTTAAAGCTTTTGCAACACTAAGCATGTTTTCTTTAGGAGATTTATTTATATCTATAGCTCCCTTAGCTCCAGATCCTACAGCTATCTTCTTCATGTACATATCTGGTGCATGAAATAAACTTCCTCTTGGTCCCATAGCTACTACAGCTATAGCACTAGGTAACCCTTTAGCTATTAATACAGTTCCATCTAAAGGATCTACTGCTATATCCATCTCCGGCATATCCTCATTCCCTATACCTAATTTCTGTCCAATATAAAGCATAGGTGCATTATCTAGTTCACCTTCTCCAATAACTACAGTTCCTCTTACAGGCATCAAGGAAAATGCTTTCTCCATACCATCAACTGCAGCCTGATCAGCAGCAATTTTATCTCCTCTTCCCATGAACTTAGCCGAGCATAATGCTGCTGCTTCTGTAACTCTAGCAAGCCCCATTGCTATATCTGTATTTAGCATATCATTTTACCTCCATCACTATTTAAATAAAAATATGTAAATTACTTACTCTAATAAGTCAATTTAATTATATATCTTATACATTAATATATACTTTTTTCATATTATTGTTTAATGTTCCGTTAAGTATTATATCACATTTCACTCATAAGACAAGTTTTATATTTTCTTAATTAAAAATTGTAATTTTTATTGTTTCTCCACCATAGAATTAATTTATAACCTAACAGCTGAACAATAATATATACTGTTATTAGATTGTGAATATATTGTTAGTTGTATGTGAGTTATATGTGAGTTATATGTGAGTTATATGTGAGTTATATGTTAATACATTTTGTCATTATAAATTGTTATAGAATAACATGTTTATTTTCATCTTTGTCACATGTCTTTCTTTAAAATTCTACAAATATACATTTAATTATTTAATTATATTATATATATATTCATAAAACAAAAAAAGTTTTAGACATTTACTTAAAATTCCATATAATTACATAGTTCTGTATTTCAATGCATAAAGACACATTTTTTCTTTTTCCACACACATATCACAGTTTTCTCACATAGTAATCCACATTTTATCTACAGAAAAAATGTGCATTTATGTAACAACGTGTACTATAGTGGCTATCAAAATTTGTGATAATTTTACCCTAATCTGCTAAAATATAAATATACTAAAAATCATATTTAATAACGGGGTATAAATAATGAATAATAATAACTTAGATTTAAAAGTATTAGATACAGAAATAAAAAACTTAAAAGAAACTCTTTATCTTTTGATGGCATATAACGATCTTACTAATAAAGCGGTTGTAGAGTGTAGTCAGAAATTGGACGAGCTTATATTGCAATATCAAACATACGAAAAATTGTTATAATTAAAACATAAGTATCTTACTCATTGTATAATGAATGAATTTAGCTAGCAAAGAATTAGTTCCATTAATATTCAGATGTAAGTTAAATACCTAGATAGTATTTAACGGGCAGTTAGCTGATGTGAGCCAGCATAAAAACTGCCCTATGGTGACTAGAGAAATGTCCTCTGAATGAAAATTCAATTTACCTTACTTTTGACTTTTAATGAAAATTTAATTATAGATTATAATAGATAGAGTGTATTCATTACAGTTCTAAACTATCTAAGATTTCACCTAAATCTATTTCTTTTCCTCTTTCATAGAATACAGCTACAAACTCATTGTAATTATAGTCCTCTTTGCTAATTTCATAAGATATAAATTGAGCTTCTACTTCTAACTCATCCATTAAATCTTCAATGATTTCTCCCACAGTATCTATAGCCAATTCGTTTAAGTATGGAATAAAAAAATTATCATACCATGTATCATTTTCTTCTGTTTCTTCACTTTCATCATCAGCATAAGCTTTTGCTGCATCAATTTCTTCTTTATCAAAATCAAAATCAAATTTGAGTAGTAGACCTTCCTTATTATGTTTAATTTCTTCAATTTCAGTAAGTCCGTTATCGTCCAAAAAACTTATTATATTTTCCTTATTCATTAATACTCAGCTCCTTTATTATAAAGTTTAAAAATTTTATTCATTGAATTACCAGACCTTACATAGGCGTATTTATTTTACCACATAACATATATTTTTACTAATATTTTTATATTTAACCTTAAAACTTTAAAAAATTTTGTGAAAATTTACTGTATAAATAATACAAATTTAATTTTAGTGCCCTTATTATAAGATAATTATACAAAAATAAACAAAATCTTACTTATATCGTATTTTATTACTACACTGGAGCTTAAAAAATCTACATTATACTTCATAAAATTTATTGAAATTGGGAAATTTAAATTTAAATATAGTTTGTATAACAATATAAAATATCTGTATCTATTTTAATTATTTATCAATATATATAAAATATTATATATATTTTTTCACATAAATGAGTATTTATAACATAAATGAGTATTTATAAGTTTATGAATCTTCCCAATAGATATTCTTTTTTTAAAGTACTTTTTATTTTTGTTAATTAGTGTATAATCAAGTATCTGGAAAGATATTTTACAATGGAGGTAATTGCAATGAATATAAGTCTAATCGGCGTACCCATATTCTTTGGTTCAGATAAAGCTGGTTCCGATTTTGGTCCTAAAAAACTTAGAGAAAAGAATGTAATTGCAGTTTTATCAAAACATCATACTGTGTATGACTGCGGAGATATTTATGTTGAAAATATACCAGAAGAACAAAAATATGAAATTCATCCTACTATGAAGTATCTAAGACCCATAGTAGATGTAAATAGAAACTTAGCCCATCAAGCATATAGTGCCCTATGTTCTGGTAGTTTTCCTCTTATTATTGGAGGAGACCATTCTATAGGTCTTGGAAGCATTTCAGGTGTTAGTAAGTATTACAAAAATCTTGCTGTGATTTGGGTAGATGCTCATGGAGATATAAATACACATGAAACCTCACCAACAGGAAATGTACATGGTATGCCCTTAGCTGCTGCTATAGGTTTAGGTTTTAATAGGTTAATAAACCTATATTACCCTGGTCAAAAGGTTAAACCTGAGAATGTATTTATAGTAGGTGCTAGGGACTTAGACCAAGGGGAACAGGAATTTGTAAAGGCTCATAATCTCACAGTATACTCTACAGAAGATGTTCATAACCTTGGCGTAGAAAAGATAATGAAAGAAATTCATTGTATATTAAATAATAGAGAAATAGATGCAATACATCTAAGCTTTGATATAGATTCTTTAGATACTGGTTTAGTTCCAGGCACTGGCACTCCGGTAAAGAATGGTATGAATGTAACTGAAGCCAAATACATTCTTAAATATTTAATGGAGACAAGTCTTGTAAAATCTATGGATTTTGTTGAATTAAATCCAAAATTAGACAAGGACGATAAAACAGCTGATTTGTGTATAGACTTATTAGACTGGACTTTTAACTATTTAAAGTAAAAAACATATATGCAGGTAAGCTACTCTGCTTTCCAGCATATATGTTTTTATACATTTAGACTTTTAACCATATCAAAAGTTCTAAGGTTTTTCTCAAATTTTCGCCAAAACTAATTAAAAGATATTTAAATGTGACTTCAACATTAGTGATATATACCTGAACATAAATTAAATTTAAGTTGTGGGTATCTATAGGGTTTCTAACTAAAAACTTAACTTATACAAGGAAACTTCTAGCATAAGCTAGTGAACGAATTTTATCAGAAC
>NZ_JABAIW010000046.1:0-41290 GCF_014231265.1 Clostridium sp. DJ247
ACTATAGTAGAAGTGTACTTTGTTGCTATCTACAAAACCAATAGGACCAAAATCCATACTTTTAAAGGTATCCAATGTATGGGTATTTGTCTTAGTTACTTGAGAAGCAGAGTGAACTTCCCCATTCATTACTACCATAACACCTCTATTTTTCGCTTCATCAGATACTGCAGTGTGTACAGCATCTATTAGATTTGCAGGTCCATCCCATCCTAGTTCAGAGCTATTTTTCATTGAACCTACAAAAATTACAGGCCTTGTCCCATTATAAGTTAGATCTACAAGGTATGCCGTCTCCTCAAGTGAATCTGTACCATGAGTAACAACAACTCCATCATAACCTTCCATTTCAACTTTGTTACTTATGATTCTCGATAACTCCAGCATCTTCTCTGGAGTCATATGCGGACCTGGCATCATACCAAAATTTAAGAAGTGAATATCTGCAATATGATTAATACCCGGCGTTAGTCTTAGTATATCCTCTCCACTCATAGCTGGAATAGCTGCATTGTTTTTTTCATCAGTTTTCATAGATATGGTTCCACCAGTAAATATAATAATTATTTTTTTCATGACAGTGCTCCTTTTTTTATATATTATTCAATAAGTTATTTTTCAGTATAAATCGTCATATGCTAATCTATTTAAAAATATATTTTCTTAAAACTCATGAGTTCACTATTTAAATTATTTTTATCCGATGACTACACTGGAGTGGTGAGACAAATCCTATCTGATTCAAGTTTCACTTTATTTTAGCATAATAGGCTTATAGTGTACATGTATAAAATAATCCGGTATATTATATTTTAATTATTTAATTATCTGTTTTTCTAGAATAACTTAATTTTAGAAATAATTATTTAATAAATAGTTAATTTAATAAGTTACATAACTAATATAAATAAAGCAGCAGATCTTCATCATCAAGACCTAAATTTAAAAAAGTCATAAAAATTAAGAGAGTGAATATACTATATGTTTATAGTATATTCACTCTCATATTGTTTATCTACAAGACTATCTTATTTTATCCGATGACTACCCGTTCTAATAAAGGTTCTTGTTAATATGTGAAAAAAAATCATATGTTATTGAGCTTCCTCAATTATATACTTAAAATTAAATATAGAATCTATAAGCTTCACTTTAAAGCTAGCACTACCATTATTCCCCGATGTAAGTTTTTCATAAGCTTTTTCTCCTGCTAGCCCCATAGTTAAAATTCCTGCTACTGTTGCACTAAAATAATCCTTGGTAACTGCACAATATGTACCTATAAGCGATGTACACATACAACCAGTACCAGTTACTGTAGAAAGCATTTTATGTCCTTTATTTATAAAAATTGTCTTTCCTTCTTTAGAAATAGTATCGGTGGCACCGGTTATAGCAATAACACAATTTAATTTTGAAGCTAGTTGTTCTGCTATATTTTTCCCATATTCTAAATCCTCAGATTGAATAATATCTTGCTCAGAAGCATCTACTCCTTTAGTCTTTGAGCTGAGGCCACTTATAGATTTTATTTCTGACATATTGCCACGAATAACTGCTAACCTTACTTCATTTATAATCTTCTCAGCACTTTTATTTCTAAAAGCAGCTGCACCTACCCCTACTGGGTCTAATATTACTGGAATACCAAGCTCATTTGCTTTTTTTCCAGCAACTAGCATAGCTTCTACGTGCTCTTTACTCAAAGTTCCCATATTAAGTACCAGTGCTGAGGCTAAAGAAACAATATCCTCTACTTCTTCTATAGTATCCGCCATTATTGGAGAGGCTCCTATTGCCAGTACTATGTTTGCACAATCATTTACTGTTACATAATTTGTGATATGATGTATTAAAGGCTTTTTTTCCTTAATTATACTTAGTAGATATTGTATAGTACTATAGATATTTTGTTGCATATATATTCCTTCTTTTTCATAATATTTTAGCTTTTTGACTTTGCAAGTTCAATGCCTTTTAAAATTAAATAGGCAATTATGCTACCGCAAACTGTATTAATTAAAAATGGCACTACAAAGAAGAATGCAGCTACGTTTTTACCTAATATAAATTTTGCTATAGGGAATGCCAGAATAGAACCTATAATACCTGTACCAATAATTTCTCCTATAACTGCCAAAAGCTTTTGTTTTGTCTTCATGTAAAGCAATGCAGCTAAGAAAGCACCAATCATACTACCCGGAAAAGCTAATAGTGTTCCAGTACCAGTAATATTTCTTATAAGTGATATGCAGAATGCAGTTAATACAGCATATGCTGGGCCAAGTGTAACTGCTGCTATAACATTGATTATATGTTGAACTGGTGTACATTTAGATGCACCTATAGGAAAATATATTAGGTTTCCACCTACTGCTCCAATTGCAACCAGCATAGCTGCATATGTAATCTTTTTTGTTTTCAAAAAAATCCCCCCTCATTAGAAAAGAAAAATGCTCACCTATAAGGTAAGCATATGTTATCAAATACAGATATAAATTTAATTGCTTCCCTACAGTAGTGTTAACTACATCAGGTTCAAAGGGTCAGGTTTTAACCTTCTCAACCAAATGGTTCCCCCACAAAAGTAAATTTTAATAATTTATTAAATTATATATTAGAGTATACTCTTAAAATATATTTTTGTAAAGTTACTATAGTCTTTGTGAGAGATTAGCACGGTTTCTACGCCCGTAGGGCTATGAAGAAAGCAGTGGTCTAAATAACATTCTGTGAACATAGATAGATATGTTATTTTAAGTAATAATTTATGATTAAGCAATCTTCTTAAATAGTTCAATTAGTTTTTCTTTGTCGAAGAATACAGGATTAGCACCTGCACAGGCATCCATCATAGCAAACTCAGCAAGCTTGTTAAAGTCAGGGTTATCTACACCAACTTCTTTTAGAGATTTAGGAATACCGACCTCTTCAGAAAGAGCCTTAATCTTGCTGATTACAAAATCTACGCATTCTTCATCGGATTTGCCTGCTGTATCCATGCCGATAACCTCTGCAATTGGACGGAATTTAGCAGGAGCACCCTTAGCGTTTTCCTCTTCAACATAAGGAAGAAGCATAGCATTACATACGCCATGTGGCAAGTCGTATAGACCTCCTAGCTGATGAGCCATAGCATGAACATTACCTAAACCAGCATTGCTGAAAGCAATACCATTTAGGAAGCAGGCATAACACATCTGTTCTCTGGCCTCAATGTCACAGCCGTCCTTAACAGCTCTTGGCAGGAAGTTAAAAATCTGCTTAATTGCATATAGAGCGGTGGAGTCGGTAACATCATAAGCACCCTTTGCAACCACTGCCTCAATAGCATGTGTCAAAGCGTCCATACCTGTAGCAGCTGTTAACCCAGCTGGCTTGCCAAGCATTAGCTCAGGGTCATTTACAGTGATGGTAGCAAGAGAATTGGTATCAACCATAATCATCTTTACATGACGCTCTTCATCGGTAATAACATAGTTAATGGTAACTTCTGCAGAAGTACCAGCTGTAGTAGTGATAGCAACAATAGGAAGACATTTTTTAGTTGTCTTGTTTACGCCTTCATAATCCTTCGTAACACCGCCGTTTGTAGCAAGGATAGAAATAGCCTTACCACAGTCTTGAGGAGAGCCACCGCCAATAGTAATAACGAAATCGCAGCTTTCTTCTTTAAGAATCTCTAAACCTTTATTTACATTATTTACAGTTGGATTAGGCTTTACATCGTTATAAAGAACGTATGCAAGGCCGATCTCATCTAACATGTCGGTTACCTTTTTAACGGTTCCGTTAGAAGTAAGAAACTTATCACTAACAACAAATGCTTTTTTTGCTCCCAGTGATTTGATAGATTCTTTCGCTTCTGCAAGACATCCTCTGCCAATAAGGTTAATTGGTGGAACATAATAAACGCTCATAATAAATAATCTCCTTCTCATTATAATGATTAATTTTAAAATTCTTATATTTAGTTTATTGTTTGTTAATTATCTAACTAGCAATAACTATGCCAATGTTTTTAAACTAGTAATTCTCCAGCTTATTAATGATTTTATTTTTGTGCAAAACAAAAACGTTCAATAATTGAACAATTTCACCTATTATAATTGTTCAATTATTGAACGTTGTTCAGTTTTTAAACGTATTGTATTTTGTATTTCTTTATCTTTGAATATAAAGTTGTTCTTGATATTCCAAGAATTTTTGCAGCGGTGGTAAGATTATTATTACATTTCCTTAAACTTTGTTCTATTATTTCTTTTTCCCAATCTATCAAAGATTGAAGTTTTATCTCATCTTTTGATTTAATCTCTTTATGCAATTGCTTGTCTACGGTTTCATAATTAATATCAAAGGATATATCTCCATCAAAGTTAACTATATTTTCAATACAGTTTTCTAGTTCTCTAATATTTCCTGTCCAATGATATGATAATAGCTTACTGTATAAATTATTGTTTATTTTAGGAATTTCTTTTCTCAAAGAAATTGCCTTACTTGTTAAAAAATAGTTTATTAATAACTCAATATCACCATATCTTTCTCTTAAAGGGGGAAGATATATTGGTATTACGCTTAACCTGTAATATAAATCTTCTCTAAATCTACCTTTTCTTATTTCTTCTTTTAAATCCTTGTTAGTTGCTGCAATAATCCTAACATCCAAATCTACAGACTTGTTATCTCCAAGCCTTGTAATTTTACCTTCTTGAAGTACTCTTAATAGATGAATCTGCATATGCAAAGGCATTTCTCCAATTTCATCTAAAAATAACGTTCCCTTATCAGCTAAAGCAATTTTCCCTGTATATCCTCCTTTTTTTGCTCCAGTAAAAGCCCCCTCAACGTATCCAAAGAGCTCACTTTCTATAAGACTACTTGGTATGGCTCCACAATTTATGGCCACAAAACCATTTTTTCTCCTTTTACTGTTGTTATGAATTGCTTGAGCAAGTAATTCTTTTCCTGTGCCGCTTTCACCTTGAATCAGTATGGTGGAAGGACTATCTGATACTTTTTTTGCGTACTCTTTTACCTGTATCATCTTTCGGCTATTGCCAATTATCATATCAAAATCGTACTTAGCAGTCATTCCCACATATTGATTTACAAGCTTGACTACTTCTTTTATGTCCTTTAAAATAACGATGTTACCTGATATATTTTGCTTTTTATCAAATATTTGATGTACATTTAGAATAAACTTTCTTTCTACATTTTCTGTAATAATGTTAATTTCCTTATTCTCAATTTTTTTGCCTTCAATTAGAATTTTTCTTAATTCAAAGCCTTTTTCAATTATATTAAATATATTTTTTCCAATTGCTTCTTCCCTATGGAGATTTATCATCTTGCAGGCTTCATAATTAATGAGTTTAATTTCCCCATTAAAGTCAACTGCTAAGATTCCAATATCAATAGAATTCATTATTGTATTTGTATAATTATAAGCCTCAAAAAGCTCACTCTGCTGCCTGTTTACCATTACCTGATTTTCTATAGATCTTACAGCTGCTACCACTAAAGCAAGGGTATGTTTATGAACTCTCTCCACCCATCCTGTCAGATTTACACATCCAACTATCTTTCCTTCTTCATTATGAATCAAAGCACAAGAGCAGGTAAACTGCTGCAGAGGTTCAATATAATGTTCTTCACCAACCAATTGAATTGGACAGTTTTCTTGAAGTGCCAGGGAAATAGCACTTGTCCCGGCATTTTTCTCACTCAGATCTGTACCTATACGCCTATTCATGGCTATAGAGCTTTTTATTATATCTTCATCGCCAATAATACTTAATATAATTCCATTCTCGTCGAATACTTCTATAAAAAAACCTGTATCTTTAACATAATTATATAAATTTTCAATAAAAGGTTGTGATACTTGAAGCAAATCCTCATTTTTATCAAGTAATTCCTTTAACTCTATTCCACTTAATCCATCTGGAAATTTCTTTATATTTCTCTTTATACCGTATTGCTCTGATCGCCTATGAGAACTTTCAACTAGACTTTTATGTATTTCATATCTTTGTATAAATTTATGTTCGAACATCTTATTCATATTTCCTCCTAAAGCAGTTAACTACTTCCTCACCAGTTCTTTTCTTTCTCTTCCGTTCCTATCATTGCCCATTTTAACGTTTTCTTAGTATCTTCATATAAAATTTCCATTACTCCCTTAGTGATTTTATTTTAATTCTACCAATTAAATTATTTAACACTCTACTTATGCCAAGTGTCTTCTTTTGCCTTTAAATTTATTTCTAAATATATCATTTCAGAAAAGCAACATTTAATTATATCCTCTTCTACCCTATCCCTTTTATAATAATCATGGGTATACCTATTTCTTATCCTAACTATAAATGTTAAGAATTCACATAATGTATCATCTAAAAAGCCATAAATTCTTGAACGCTTAACTAATTCAATACCACTACATCCATCTGAACATGAACCTGTAAATGATGGAATATACCTTGTCTTTTTATCAACTTCTTTTGTATTCTCCATTTCTTCACTTAATTCCTGCAATTTCTCTGCTTCTTCAACAGAAAGCTCAAACTTCTCATAGAATTCTAAGGGTATTTTTATTTCTTCCATCCCAATTTAATTAATTTTTTTTATTCCCTCTAAAATTGTTCCATTCTGCCTTGTCCAGTGCATTTTATTCTTTTACCATCACAATATTGTGCTAAAAAGGCTGAAGTCTATATCTTTCTTCTGGATATTGAATATAAAAGGCAAAGAACAAGTATTACTAGATTTTTATATCAAAGTAAATTGTACAACTCAGAGAAACTTAAATACAAAAAGAAAAGAACAAGCCAAACGGATTGGAAATAGGTGAAAAATAAAATTGTATATTAAATTTTTATGTGTATAAAATAAGTATCGAAGGGCTGAAAGTCAAATATATTTTTGAGGTGAACCAGATGAGTAATAACAATTCAAATGAAGCAAAAACTAATGAAGTAAAATTAATTCCTTATGAAGTGTTAAAGGTTACTGCCGAGATTACTGAAATACCTTCTGGTGTGAAACTTGTTAACGCTCCAACAGCATGGGATAAAAGTGAAAAGGGTAAGGACATTGTAGTTGCTGTATTAGATACAGGATGCCAAACTGATCATGTAGATTTAAAAGATCGTATTATTGGCGGACGAAATTTTACTACAGATTATAATAGCGATCCAAATAATTTTTCTGATAATGTGGGGCATGGTACTCATGTAGCTGGTACAATTGCGGCAACAGAAAACAATAAAGGTGTTATAGGAGTAGCACCATTAGCCAAACTACTTATTGTAAAAGTTCTTGCTGGAAATGGATCAGGGGCTTATGAGTGGATTATAAATGGGATTAATTATGCGGTAAACTGGCGAGGTCCTAATGGAGAAAAAGCACGAGTAATCTCAATGTCTTTAGGAGGACCTCACGATATCCCAGAACTACACCAGGCCGTGAAAAATGCAGTGAATAACGATATATTAGTTGTTTGCGCAGCTGGGAATGGTGGAGATTGTAGCCATCAAACAGATGAGCTAGAATATCCAGGAGGATATCAAGAAGTTGTAGAAGTTGGTGCAGTTGATTTAAATAAAAAAATAACTTGTTTCAGTAATTCAAATAAGAATGTAGATTTGGTCGCACCAGGAGATGGAATTTTGTCAACTTATATAGGTGGAGGATATGCAACATTGAGAGGTACTTCTATGGCTACTCCACACATTTCAGGAGGATCTGCATTAATTATTAAGCAATGTGAGAAAGAATTCGAAAGAACATTATCGGAAGATGAAATTTATGCTCAGTTAATTAAAAGAACGGATGCTCTTGGAAATTCTAAGCGTTCGGAAGGTAATGGCTTATTAGATTTATCAAAAGTATAAAAAATCATATGTATTTATATTTTAACATATTTAGCTTTATTTACAATTAAGTTTATTACGTATTTAAATTTGATTCTACAACGTCAAAAAGACTGTACACTAAATTGTACAGTCTAAATTTGTTCTTAAGTTTTAAGGCTGCTTTCTTATATTCTGTTAAATCACCTAACTTATAACTCTCAAATATACAATTTCCTGGACTAATAGCAAGCAAGAAATGGACGTTCCTGCTATGGGATCAGACCACATAGCGATAGGTTTACCTTGAGCTTACTATCTCTAATGATGCACTAATTCCTTAGAATCAGGATTGTTAAATGATGGCGCTTGAGGCTGATCTAAATCAAAATACAGCTTAGAGTCTTTGGTAATTCCCCAATCCTTTAAGGAACCAGTATCTTGTAATTTATTAAAGGCTTCTCTAAAGAGAGTATTATGTGCTTCTTCTCTATTAAGAAGAAAATCAATAGTCTCTTTAACTTTTTTATCATTAATTTGTCTATGTAGATACTGATATACAACCTTTGCTCTTTGCTCTGCAGCAATATTAGATAATATGTCAGCAGCCAAATCACCTGTTTCCTCGTTAGTTTTACCTTTCAACCTCTTATTATGCTATAAATATGTATCTGACATCTAATGATTTATTATCCATTTTAGTTATAATGAATATCTTCATGTGTTAAATCTAGTTCCTGTAAACTCATAAATCTATATTTTTGACCTGTGGGATTTTCTTTTTTCTCTGGCACTTTTTCTAAAAACATATTTAATGGCCTAGCAAAGGTTCCTTTGTTTCCATATAAAGGTGTATATATTACAAGCTTTTCACCTGTTTCAGTATGTTCAGCTATGTCTATAATTTTGTACCAATGATTTTTAAAATGTCTATAGTATTCTCCTATTTGTAATTCTCTTTCCATGTCGTTTCTCCTATACTATTTAATTTCAAAAAGTAATAAAACTTCTCATATATTTATTATATACACATATTGTCGATAATCTCATCTAAATTATCTATACTAATAATCTCTCCATTTACCCTCTCTAAAATTAACTTATAATACAAGTACTTATAAAAAATATTTATTAAATAAAATGTCTGATTATGCTAACAATAATTAGTGAGATTATAAATTATTCATAGAAGGGTTCGGTACACGCTTATAAAAATTAGATTAGTTAGAGGTGACTATCATGGAGTTAAGAAACATTAAAAAAGTTGAAGATTTAACCATTATGAGTGATACAAATAAACGGTTAGAACAAGGCTGGGTACTTATGGGTACATATACCAATAATTATGACCATCATGCTTATCCAGGCGAAACTACTTTTCACTATGTAGTAGGTCTTCCCGAGGGTACTGAATACATAGATACCCCTCAAGATACAAACTACAATGACCCGGGTGATATAGAAAATGGTGATTTCTATGCATAAACCTTCATATTTAAATCTACTAGAAAATGGACATTTACAAACTAGAGTATCGAATTTAAAAGAAATGCTAAAAAATTGTGTTTTATGTCCTCATCAATGTAAAGTAAATAGACTAAAGGGTGAAAAAGGATACTGCAGAACTTTAGATAATGCCATTGTTTCTGGAGCTCAGCCACACTTTGGAGAGGAAGAAGAATTGGTTGGAAAATTCGGTTCAGGTACAATATTTTTTTCTCATTGCAATTTAAAATGTGTCTTTTGTCAAAACTATGATATTAGCCATTGTGGTGAAGGAAATGAAGTCAGTGCAGAAGGATTAGCAAAACTAATGCTATATTTACAAAGTAAAAAATGTCATAATATAAATCTTGTTTCTCCTGGCCATATTATACCTCAGATAGTTGAAGGTATATTTATTGCTGCTAAAAAGGGACTAAACATACCAATTATATATAACACCAATGGATATGACTTAACAGATACTCTAAAATTACTAAATGGAATTATAGATATTTATATGCCTGATTTGAAATTTTCTAATGATGATATTGCTTATAAATATCTAGGAGTTAAAAACTATTATAAAATTGCAACTGCGGCTATTAAGGAAATGCATAATCAAGTTGGAGATTTCAAAATTGACCACAATAATATTGCATATAGAGGACTTCTTATAAGACATCTAGTTATGCCTGAAAACCTTAGTGGCACAGAAGAAATAATGCACTTTATTGCAGATGAGATATCTATAAACACATATGTAAACATAATGGCACAGTATTTTCCTCAATACAAAGCCTATGACATTAAAGAATTAAGTAGAAGAATTACTAGAGAAGAATATCAAGCTGCTGTAAAGTCTGCTGAACTTGCTGGATTAAAAAACTATAAAAATAGCATTTGAAAGATAAAATACTACATAAATTAGATTACAATGAAAGAGAAATACGAGTGCAACCAGGTACCTTTGCCAAGGAGCAGGACGACTGAACTTGCTTATTTCGTGTGTTCAGGAAAAATTTCCAAAGATTAAAAATGCAAATGATTTCCACTAAATTTTAGAAATTGGGATAAAAATATCCTTCCTATGGATTTAATAAAACTAAAGTATTTTGTTCTATTAAATCCATAGGAAGGGTTTAAAAACTTTATATATTTTTATGATTAGTTATTATCAAAGTCATTTCCTTTAAAAATTACATTTTTAATAGTGATATTATCCTTTTCATTTGTTAAAGTTTTTGATAGATTGTTCTCAATAGTTGAATTACTAACGGATACCTTTGAGTAAATATCAAGGTTAAATAAGTTCTCAGAATAATCTGAGAGTATTTTGTTATTAATTATAGCACATTTTTCAAAATTTGCATCACTGTGCAGAACATTAATTAAATAATATTCCTTGTTATCCTTAAAGGTTGAGTTATCAAAATTAATGTTTGTTGAATTATTTATAGTCATAATTCCATAAGAACAATCCCTGATGGTTGAATTTGTAAACTGAAGCTTGTCAACAGTATCTAGAGTTAACCCCTCAGTTCCGCAACCAAATAAGTCAGAATTGTTTATTTGAACATCTTTGCAATTATCAAATTTGAAAACTCCACCTGTACAATGACCTTTATCAGGATAATGACCAGCAACTATACCGGAGATATTTATGTTCTTAGAATTTATAAAGTGCATAACATAGGCATATCTTGGGTCGATTAGTAGATTTACTTTTGCCCCTTGTTCAGCTTCTATAGTAAAATTATTTACATCCTTTATTACTATCTCATATCCGTCAAAAACCTGATTATATTGAATATATTTGTTATCTAATACTTTTGGTTCTAATAAATTATAATCACCAGATTTTAATATAATTTTGGTATTTGGAGCTATATTTTGTATCAGTTCTTTTGAATTACTTACAGTAACTACTTTTGAAGTGACAGTATCTGCATGATTTACAGCATTAACTAGGTCTTCTTTTACACTATTAAGAACTGCACCTTCTCCACCTAATATTACAATATTTTTAATATCCTTATCTTTAATAAGATTTTTTACTTTATCAATATTATAGTTGTTAACTAAAATTACAGGGGAATTAGTTTTTGAAGCTAAAGCACAACCGCTTAAACTATCTGGGAAGTCATTGCCGGATGCTATAAAAATAGTATTAAAATTTATTTGATCTTTAAATTTGTTGATTACATTAATATTTCTATCATATTTGTCAGTGTCATCTATTCTTTCTGCATTAAAATTAGCTACTGAATTAAAAATATTTTCTGATAGAGAACTTGTACCCCCAATAACATAGGATTTATATATGCTTTTACCATTAATAAAATCAGCAATATTTTTATTTAAGTTATCCCTAGGACTTAATAATACGGGTACATTTTTAATAGAAGCTATAGGTGCTGCTGATAGAGCATCTGCAAAATCTTCACCGCTGGCAATAAAAATTTCATCATTTGTACCTAGATTTTCAGCAATTTTAGAGGACGTTTCATATCTATCTATTCCAGCTATTCTATTAACCTTAATATTAATAGAATATAATTGACTATCTATATTATTAGATAGTACACCTAATCCCCCTAATACAAATACTTCTTTAACACTCAGTCTCTTAAGTTCAGATATTATATCATCACTTATAGAATACTTAGAGGTAAGAATAATAGGACAGTTATATTTTTTTGCTAAGGGTGCAGCGGATAATGCATCTGGATAATTTTCACCGCTAGTTAAAATAGCATAATCACAATGGGTCCATCCTTCTTTTGAAATAGCAATGGATGTGGAATACCTGTCGTTACCAAAAAGTCTCTTAACAGTTATATTGGATACTCCAATGTCATCAGATGCTTGTACAAGAGTAGTAGAAGTTATTAGTAAGGATATTATGAGAATACTGATTGACAATAGACTTTGAATACAAAGTCTTTTAAATTTACCACCTTTGTAATAAATGGTTAAGTTCTTCATATAATCATTCCTCTCACGGTTATTTGTGTATATTTTAACACATATTTGATATTAAATGAAGAATACCCCACATTAGCAGAAGATAATGATTAAGTGTAAAATATAAAACACCGTGTATAATCTTCAAATAGAATGAAATTATACACGGTTTTAGATAATAACTATTTACTTATTTCTTTATATTATCTAGTTTTACTTTGCCCTTTTCTTCAAGTTTTTCATTTAATGCAACTCTATAACCTAAGAAAATAAGAGCAACAGCTCTTCACTTTTTGCTATGCTTACATTTTAAATTAACTTCGAATATAATTGATAATTTTCTTCATCAAATATTCATATGATGAAGAACTTGTATAATAATTGCTTAAAATTCAATATTTAAGCCATCTTTAAAACATTTAATCAATTTATATTATTTAAAATATGTTTAGATATATAAAGTTTTTTTGACGAATTTTTGACGGCAAAACTAATATATTTTAGTGTATATAAAAAGCTCTGGTTTATTCTCCAGAGCTTTTTATTATTATTTAAGAAACTTGCTTAATTACAGTTAAAGTTCTTGGACAATCCTTTTGCCTTTCTATATATCCACTATCTATAAGCCTATTAATAGTCTATAGTTTCTTTTTATTGTCCAAACTTATACTGAGGTGACGTTTTTGAAAAGTTATATAAAAATAGGTGTATGTTTTAAAGTAGCTTTTATTTTTAAGTTGGGGTTATGTTAAGAGCTATATTCTAATAGGTGTTAATCAATTTTAGTGTCTATTATTTTTATCCGTGCAATTCAGTGGTTAAATGTTTCTATATAAAAGTTATCACGCTATAGTACAGGCTGAATATTATATACTACTAATATAGAAATGACCTAAAATTTAAATCTATACTACAAGATAAAGCAAAGATATTCTTGGCTATATATGGGATAAAAGTTTCTAAAACTTTAAGGGGGTAATTTATATGTCACACAACCTTTGTCAAGAATTTGCCGATATACTAGGAGCAGAAATAATCAGTAACCAGAATGGAGTTTGTGTAGTTGGTTTTAACAGAAATCTAAATGTAACCATTCTTGGAAGAAGAAGTCGCTCTAGCCTTACTTTAGGTGCATTATTCTCTTTCGAATCTATGGATATAAAGGGTAGAACACTTAATTTAGGTGAGACAGTTATTTTGCAAAGCGAATTAAATGAATTTATTGATGCGCTTAGAAGCCATGATATTATTGTTACAGCTTTTCACAATCACTGGTTATTTGAGGAACCAAGACTTATGTATATTCACTTTGAATCAATAGACAAACCTTTAGCTTTTGCTAGAAAAGTAGCAGATGCTCTAACAGTGTTAAGATCTTAATCTAATATAATTTGGGCTGGTATTATATCTACCAGCCTTTTTGAATTATAAGGTACATTGAAGTTATTAAATTTATTTCAATTCTTATGTTATTATATGAATTTTAAGTTAAGATTAAATAAAGATTAGACTTTCATTAAAATATTTTAGATGTAGTATATTCTTATAATGTAACATAACTAAAGCCTGCATCGATTTAGATACAGGCTTTAGTTATAATAAAATTCCAATGTAGAGTAGAGGGTTTGCTCTTTTATAGTATATGTAATTATAGAATAATTAGTATTAATTTATAAAAATAATCAACTTCACGTTTAATTTACTCAGTAGTGGTTATAATCTTAATTACATATATTATAATCTTCAATCATTAATTTTTGTTATTTCTCCTATACTTATAACAAAAGCTGGCATTATATTGCCAGCTTATTTTTTATGTCAGTTTAATATTAGAGATTTCTATAAATTATCTTTTAGATCTTCTATATCCTGCTGCTTGAGCTTCAGCTTCTGTGTTAAACCACTCTTCTGCATTGGTTCTATCATAGTAAGCTCCACCAGGTACATGATAGATTTTTTCTCCCTTAGAATTAATGTTTCCTTTTATCTGACCATGGACTGAAGAACTGCTTGATGATGCAGACGAAGCATTGCTACTTGAAGATGAATTGCCAGAGCTACTACTTGAACTAGTATTGGAACTATTTGATACAGAACTACTTTGAGAAGTATTATTTGATGAGGTATTAACCTTATCAGTATCTCCCTTTGTTGTTCCATTAGGGTCTATAGCCCATAATCCTTTACTTGAATTTCTAGCTTCAGCTGCATAATTTTTAAAATACTCAGCATATTTTACATCTGGAGCATATGTAGACTGTTCAGCATAACCGTTAAGTAATAAATTTGCATTATACATCTTTGCTCGTATTTCTGCATCAGTTATTTCTTTAGGTATATCAAGCCATATGTATCTTAGTAATCTGCCATATTTATCTGTTTCAGAAACGTCTTTTTCTACTTCTAGGCTTTGATCATTAGTTTTTAAAAAATTAATTACAAAACATCAAAAAGGATGAAACCATTCCAATTTCACTCTTTAAATTCTTTAAATTTTAATACCATTTTAAAAGTGACGGAATCCTGAGGAACCCAGCTTTAGTTAGATTCCGATACTTCACCCGACACTTGACCAGGTCAGTATTCTTTTTATCTTCTTTTTGGAACGTTCCGTTTAATTTATCTATCCATTTATCTTTGTTCTTCCATCCTCTAACTGTACCATCAGATACTCCTAGAGTTTTTGCAATCTCTATTAAATCTATATTACCATTATGTTCTTTATATATTTCAAATGCCTTATCTCTATTTGGACTTCTTTCTCTTGGTAAATCACCTCACCTGCCCTAGTCGGTATATTTGTTTGTTTTGGATATGAATAATTTACTACTGCTTGGTAATCCTAATTTTATATGAAAGGAGGCATATTTCTATGACTGGTTTAATAATGAAAATTATTATTTGCCCTCTTGCAGTATTAAGTTCTGATTACCTGTTCACTGATGTATATTTTCCGTATGCATATCAAGCAATTGTATTAGGTCTTATTCTTGCAGTTGCTGCTCATGTAATGGAATTATTATTTTTAAAAAAAGGTACATTTTGGATAAATAATGTACTGGACTTTATTGCAGCTGCAGTTATAGTATATGTAGGTCAGTTTTTCCTTACTGGAGCTAGAATAACTTTTATTGGTGCTTTACTTACATCTGCCTTATTAACTATTACTGAATACTTTCAACATTTACATCTCATTAGAAGTGGCAAAACTGAAAAGTCGGAATAGTTTTATACCTGCTCTGATTTTTTAGTCTTCCATATCACCACCTCATTGCTAGTTGCTTTTGTTTATTTTGTATATGAAAAAAGAGCCTAAGTTAGGCTCTTTAATGTTTACTTAATAAGTAAGCTTCATAAAATTTTTGTGCTTCAATCATATCATCACCTGTGAATTCAAATGATTTTATCAGATTGTCATTTGAATCTTTTATCACTAACTCAATTCTATTCTTTGTTCCTCCTATTGGTAGTGCTTGTGATAATTTATTACTACCAGAAGAAAGTTGTATTATTTCACCTATTTTATCTTTAAACATCTAATCACCTCCCACATAATAACTTCTATGTTAAAAGGAGGTTTCTTGCTAAAAGTCGAATATTTATTAAAATAAAATAGCGCTCAAGCTATATTAACTTAAACGCCATTTATATATGTTTGTACTGTAAACTGATTTATTTACATCTTTTTTTAAATCTACTATAGACTTATCAAATTTACCATATGCTTGAACTTTGACAGGCTTTGATTTTTCTTCATCTTAAATATCCTATAGTAAAAGTAATACAGTTAACGTCACTATTCTCTTTCTTATCTTTCTTTTCAGTTGCTACATAAGGGGAAACTTCGTTAACTGTACCTTGCCACAACACATACTTACCTACATAATCTGCTTTTTTAGCTTCAGTATCCTTAAAGTATTGATTAATAAAACCCTGCGCATCACTGTTAACAGGGGTTTTATCTACCTTTCTTTTGCCATTTTGTCTACATCTTCTGATAGTAATACAAATTCTAATTTACATGTTCTACATTTATAACTTGTATAGATACTTAGCATGTTCTCACTTTCTCGCTCAACATATTATTAATAACTATTTCCCAACGAGAATAAGCACTAGCTTTTACACCAGTGCATATAAGGGAGATTATGTAGTTTATTTTTCCTCTAAGTTTTATTACTTAGGACACTTATTATTTTACATGGTATTTATTAACAATATATGTCATTACTGTTAACTTATTATTACTTTCTTGATTCTTTGTAAACAAATAAGCACCTAGATTTCTCTAAGTGTTTTTAGCTGTTATTTATCCTTTATTTCTTTATTTATTATTTCTCATAGGGGTATCGCCAACATTTCCTACCTCTTTTACTTCTCTCAATATTTCCTCTTTTGATTCTTTCGTATAAGTTTTTCCTCTCATGGCTTACCTCCAATCACTTTCTACATTATAATAAATGTATAGGTAATTGTCCAAGTTAATTAGGGGCTTAAGAGATATCATCCATACTCCAAGGATAGGGTATAAACCTATATCGAATGGTATAGCAGATAATGGTTTGTAATGTCTTATGGCTGTTATTTACACGAATCGTTGCCATACCCCTTTAACACTTACTTTTCAGTACATGACACTGAAATGCAAAGTAGAATTTAAAATGCGACCTTTAAAAATGGCTGTTTTACTAGATTTTTAATTCTACTTTGCACTTGGTGTCACGGTTGCCCCTTCATGACCAAGTATAATTTATTTAGTTTAGCTCTTAACGTGGGTTTTGTCGGAAATGTTGGAGGTACCCCTATAATTACAATTTTTTATACATATAGTTTTTTGTTAAACAAAGTATAAAAAATAAGAGTAGAAGCTTCATAGTGTACTATTAGTTCTATCTCTTTTCCTAGTATAGTTAAGTGTAACCAGGGGTAAAGTAGATGTTAATTTATGGAACAAGACCATGCTAGTATAGGCTCTCTATTATAGAGTAGTGAGGAAATCTGTAGGATAAATAATATGGTGTAATACCAGCAAGCGTGTCATGTACTGAAAAGTAGATGGTATTAAATGGTGTGAATTGATATGGAAAGCTATAAGGCATTAAATACCTTATAGCTTTTAAAACGTAAAATTTTCAGCATATACGAACCTCTTGAAAAACTTGCTATTAACAGCATAACTTAATAAGTCTTACCATTTTTACTCCATTAATTTTCTTAATCTTTTCTAATACTTTTTCCGTTACTTCTTCTTCAATATCTATTATATTGTATCCAATTTTATCCTTATGTGTATTTAACATACTAGCAATATTAATATTATTTTCAGCTAATACTGTTGTTATCTGTCCAACCATATTAGGAACATTAATATTAGCAACTAGAAGTCTTGGAGTGCCTGAGTAGCTAAGCTCACAATCTGGAAAATTTACTGAATTTTTTATTGTACCTTTTTCAAGAAAATTTTTAAGTTCATCTATTGCCATTGCTGCACAGTTTTCTTCTGATTCAGGTGTTGAAGCTCCTAAGTGAGGAATTGTAAGGATATTATCATTATTTAATAATTCATCCTCTGGGAAATCTGTAACATAACAGCTTACAATACCATCTTCTATAGCTTCAAGTAAATCACTATTTACAACCAGTCCACCTCTTGCCATATTTATTATTTTTATACCTTTTTTCATAATAGCAAACTTTTCTTTGTTAAGCATGCCTTTTGTATTACTAGTTAGTGGAATATGAACGGTAATATAATCTGCTGTTGCAAGTAGGTGATCAAGATTTGTCTCTTTTTTCACATTTTGTGAAAGTTTCCAAGCCGCATCTACAGATATATAAGGGTCATATCCTATTACCTCCATACCAAGTGCTGCAGCATCATTTGCAACTAATACACCTATATGTCCAAGACCTATAATTCCAAGTTTTTTTCCCTTAATCTCTGCTCCTTCAAAATTAGATTTACCTTTTTCTACTAATTTCGGAACCTCCTCACCCTTTCCTCTAAGTGATTTAGCCCAGCTTATCCCCTTATATATCTTTCTTGAAGAAAGAAAAAGAGATGCTAAAACAAGTTCTTTAACAGCATTTGCATTAGCTCCTGGAGTATTAAAAACAACAATTCCCTTTTCAGAACATTTTTCTATTGGTATATTATTAACTCCAGCTCCAGCTCTTGCAATTGCCTTAAGCTTTTCAGGAAGCTCAACGTCAAGTAAATTAAAACTTCTAAGAAGTATTCCATCTGGATTATCTAGATTTTCCCCTATTTCGTATAAATCCTTTGGCATTGCATTAAGTTTTTCTTGTAGAATATTATTGTACTTTTTGATTTTAAACATTTAATCTCCTCCCTTATTCTTAGATTTTCATAATTGACAAGATAAAGCTCCTCATGAAAATCTGTATATTTTCCGTACAAACTTAGAAAGTAATAATTTATATTCTCTATTGCAGCTGTCAGTTCATCATAATCTTTTAAAGTTATCTTACCATTATTATACAATAAATATATAGATTTTAAAGTGTCTTCTATGATTATTTTTAATTCATTATATACATTAATCATTTTAATTTTCTCTTTTTAAAAAGTATTTAGGCAATTTAAGAAATAGTAAATTTTATGATATTAGTTTACTTTAAGTCTAGTTAACATAATTACTTAATTGTTAACTAAATACCAATAAGTATTAGCAGATTTATTATTAATTAAAACGCTTATAGTTAACAAAGGACTATAAGTACTGTTCTGTAAACAAACAGCTGCTTATAGTCCCTATAATATATTGATCTTATTTTCATCTAGTAAAATTTTGAGTTTTTTATATCTAGTATATAAGTATCTTTATAAACTTTACGCAATTCAACAATAGCTTGGTCTATTAATTCTTATATGACAAGCCCCAAACTTTTTAGGATGAAAATCCAAATCGTTAATGTAAAAGCTGATAGTAAAGTAGTTACTACAATGATACTGGAAGTCAAAACACCATCGTTATTCATATTTTTTGCCATAATATAGCAGCTTACTGTAGTTGGAGACCCCAGCATAATGACCAAAGCAATAAGCTTTTGATCTCGAAATCCCAAAAATACTGCCAGTGGTAGAAAGAAAGCCGCTTGAACTATTAATTTAATAAAACTCGCTATTAAAGTGGGTTTTATTTTTGCCAATGCTTTTTTTCCTTCAAAGCCAGCGCCAATTGTCACTAATGCTAATGGGGAAGCCATAACAGCAAAATTCTCCAATGTTTTATGAACTATTTTAGGAAAATTAATATTTAATATAGATGCCAACATTCCTAGTAAAATTCCAATTATAATAGGATTCTTTATAATATTAATGCATGCTTTTTTTATATTGTCCGTTCCTTTTTCATTGTTATCCCCTTCGAATGTAAGTACAATAACGGAATATATGTTATAAAGAGGAACTGCTCCTATAATCATTAATGGCGCCATTCCGGCATCACCATAAATATTTTGAACAAAGGCAATTCCCAAAATAGCCGCACTTCCACGAAAAGATGCCTGAACAAAAGCACCTATCATCGAAGGGTCTTTCATGAACTTTTTAGTAATAAACCAGATTGTCCAAAAACAAATGGTTGTAACTACCGCACAAAACAATACATATTTTCCATCAAAATTCTTAATGATATTGGTTGACGCTATATCAATAAATAATAATATGGGTAGAGTGACCTTAAAATTAAATCTATTGGCTACTTCTATAAAGTTATCATTTAACATTCCTGCCTGTTTTAGGATATAACCTATTACAATGACAGAGAATATTGGAATTGTAGCATTTAAGCTGTATACTAAACTTTCCATTTTCTACTCCTCATCTTTATGTTAGTATATGTTTTAAAAAGGAATTATCATAACTTGCCGCCACCTTTTCATTAGTTTAAGAGGTTTGCTTGTTTATAATACTACAAAACTAATAAAGACGTAAAGATATGAATTTTAGATTTATAATAGCAATAAAACTAAATATTATTAACAGCTGAACAGTTACTATTTTTTAACATTAAAAAAAGATGAAGTATAAAAACTCTTCATCCCAAATTACATTTCTTTTATTACTAAAAATACTGTTTTAACTCCTTATATAAACCTGCTAAATACATTGGAAAAATATAATCATTCATTGATGACTACCTTTTTAGTTATAATGAGCTTATTTATGTTCGTGATAATTAGATTAAAGGATAATTCAAATTGAAGAAATACCCATTAATTTATCGGAACAGCGTCAACTTCGCCATCCTGGTGTTGAAGGACTTATGGTACCCCGACCTATTATCGAAAACCCGAACTATAAATGAAGCGACAAATTAACTGGAAAAGTGGTGCTCATTACAGGCGGAGACAGCGGTATTGGAGCAGCTGTAGCTATAGTCTTTGCTAAAGAAGGAGCTGACGTGGCCATTTCTTATTTAGATGAGCACGAAGATGCAAATCGAACAAAGATGAGAATAGAACAGCTTGGATAAAGGTGTTTATTAATGCCTGGGGACTTGAGAGATAAGCAGCAATGTAAAGCAATTGTCGAAAATACTATTAGGATGTTCGGTCAACTTGATATTCTTTGTAACCACGTTGGTATCCAATTTTATCCTTATGTGTATTTAACATACTAGCAATATTAATATTATTTTCAGCTAATACTGTTGTTATCTGTCCAAGACCTATAATTCCAAGTTTTTTTCGCTTAATTTCTGCTCCTTCAAAATTAGATTTACCTTTTTCTATTAATTTTGGAACCTCCTCACCCTTTCCTCTAAGTGATTTAGCCCAGCTTATCCCCTTATATATCTTTCTTGAAGAAAGAAAAAGAGATGCTAAAACAAGTTCTTTAACAGCATTTGCATTAGCTCCTGGAGTATTAAAAACAACAATTCCCTTTTCAGAACATTTTTCTATTGGTATATTATTAACTCCAGCTCCAGCTCTTGCAATTGCCTTAAGCTTTTCAGGAAGCTCAACGTCAAGTAAATTAAAACTTCTAAGAAGTATTCCATCTGGATTATCTAGATTTTCCCCTATTTCGTATAAATCCTTTGGCAAGCATTAAGCTTTTCTTGTAGAATATTATTGTACTTTTTAATTTTAAACATTTAATCTCTCTCCTTATTCTTAGATTTTCATAATTGACAAGATAAGGCTCCTCATTAAAATCTGTATATTTTCAGTGTATAAATTGAGTTTCATTTTATTCCATACTTTTCTAACTTCCTGTAAAAGGATATCCTTGGTATTTTAAGTTTTTTTGCTGCTTCACTTTTGTTGTTTTTACACTCTGTAAGTGTATTTATAATAATTTCTTTTTCTATAGAGTCTAAAAAGCTGCTTAATCCTAAATCTTTAACTTCATATCTATTTTTTGATGAAGTTTTTAGTATATAATCAGGTAAATCAGTTTCTTTAATATTTGTTTCTTCTGCATTTACGCAAATCTTATCTACAACATTCCTCAGCTCCCTTACATTACCTGGCCATCCGTAATTCGTTAAAATAACCATTACTTCTTTGGCTATCTTTCTAAACAATCCAGAATATTTATAAAAGGAACTTAAAAATTTGTCTACTAGAACATCTATATCCTCTTTTCTTTCTCTTAAAGGTGGTATTTCTATTGATAATACATTAAGCCTATAGTATAGATCTTCTCTAAATTTTCCTTCTTTAATTAAGAGTTCTAGATTTCTATTTGTAGCACAGCATACTCTAACATCTATGGGAATGGTATTTTTGCCTCCTACTCTTACTATTTCCTTCTCTTGAAGAACCCTTAAAATTTTAGCCTGCATGTAATAAGGCATATCTCCTATTTCGTCTAAAAATATTGTGCCGCCTTTTGCAAGTTCAAATTTTCCTATACTTCCTCCCTTTTTAGCTCCAGTAAAAGCTCCTTCTTCATAACCAAAAAGTTCTGATTCCAAAAGATTTATGGGTATTGCAGAGCAGTTTATACTAATAAAAGGATTATTTTTTCTTGTACTCTCATTATGTATTGCATGAGCGAAGAGTTCTTTACCCACACCACTTTCCCCGGTAATAAGTACATCCAGATCTATTTGTGCAAATTTAACAACCTTTTTCTTACATTCCTTCATGCTTTTACTTTTTCCTATAATATCATCTAATTTATATTTCGCAGTACTAAATTTAGCAATATGATTTTTGTATAACTTGAGTTCCTTATCAAGGGCATCACATTTTTCTATTATAGCTTTCATTTGGCTTATTTCTTCAAAAAGAATCATGCCAAATCCACCTACTACATTTCCTTCGTTGTCGAGAATTGGTATTCTATGCACTATTGCTTCCTTACCATTGGGGAATCTATGTTTTCTAGCAATATCGGCCTTTTTATTTTTAAGTGTTTCCATGAATTTGGAGGTTGGATTTATATCCGTAACAATTTTACCTATCATTTTTTCTTTTGGAATTTCAAGAAAATCAGCAAAAGCCTTATTTATATAAATCATTCTGCCATCTTTATCTAAAAAGTCTACCGTAATAGGTATATTGTCAAAAGCCTGATGGCAGAAATCTAGAAACTCTTTAGAATTAATGAAGTTTGACATAGCATCACCTTTAAAATTTTTTATAGAGTTCAAAGTCATATCTTGACTTACACTAAAAGAATTATTGGTAGTGTTTATACAATATAAATATTTACAATTAAGAATTTCCAGTTGACAGTAATGGTTGATTTTCTGCTTAAATTTAAAATTTTTCAGAAAAAATCCTCATTTACTGTCAACTAGTAATTAATCACCTTTAACTTTATTCCATCCATTAGTAATTTCTTTAATGCTATAAATCAACTTTTGAAATTGTAACTCTATAGATATATATATTTCTATTATTAATTCTTAAAACCTTTTTTAACATATTCTATACCGAAGTTGATGTGGATTTTTTTGCATTTATTAAACGGCCAAGTCCTATTGTTAACACAATTGCTAATATAAGTCCTATAATACCTGCATACCAGATTATATTGTAGCTTTTAATAATATCATATACATATCCACCGAGATAAACAGCAACTGCTGCCCCTAGTGAACCGAAGGTTGCCATAACCCCATTAACTGTTCCAAGCCCTTTTCTACCAAACAAATCTGCTGCTAGTGCGCTAAACAAACCGTAACATCCTGTGTATGAAAGTCCTGATACAAAGACAAACATATAGGTTATTCCAACACTTGTGGAATTTATTAATATAATACCTCCTACAATTTGAAGTACCAGTGCAATAATTAAAGCTTTTTTACGTTCTATATAGTCTGAAATTGCCGGCCAAGCTAGCATTGATATTACATTAAGGAACATATTAGCTGCTAATGCATTGGTAGCAGTGCCTTTACTAATTCCGTTGTTTACAAGATGAGGAACTTGATGAACTGCCTGTGCCCATCCGTTACCTGCCATAAAGAAATATGCTAAAAATAATGCCCAAGCTTTAGGTGATGTTAAGACCTTCGTTAGGGTCCAATCTTCCTCATCAACATAATTTAATGCTGATGCTGGATTTTGAGATGTTATCTCTGCTACTTCTCCATCTGGATGTAATCCTATATCCTCTGGTTTATTTTTCATTAATAATATTGCAGGTACTATAACGAGAACCCAGGACATGATTGCCATAATTCTAAAGGTACCTCTCCAACCAATGGTATTAAGCCAATTTTTTGATAAAACTGTAAATATGGCACTGCCTAGAGGTGATGCTGCTAATGCTATTGCTAGTGCGAGTCCTCTTTTTTTCACAAACCAACGACTTACAGCAGTAGGGCCAGGAACCATTCCCATACAAGTACCCGCAACACCTAAGAATACACCGTAGCATAAGTAAAATTGAACTGGTGTCTTTATTATAGTTAGAGAATAATAGGATAAACCCATTAAAAATCCTCCAAATACCAATGTGTTCCTTACTCCTACTTTATCCATTATTCGTCCTGCAAAGGAAACAACTATAGCATAGATGAACATATTAGCAGATAGGGCACCAGCTACTTCTGCTCTTGTCCAACCTAGATCTTTTAGCATTGAAAGCTGAATAACCCCAAAAGCTCCTTTTGTACCATAGGTTATTCCTATTGAAAGAAATGCTACTAATACAATCCACCATCCATAAAACAACCCTGACTTTTTCCCCATATTTTTCCCCTCCAATATATTTTTACCAAATCATATTTTTCTTTGCCTCGAATCTGAGCCATTCTCTAAAATCAGGATGTGCAATATCTACTAGAGCATTTACTCTATCTTTTACAGATAGTCCTCTAAGCCATGCTACTCCATTTTCAGTTACAACATAATCCACATCATTTCTTGAAAGGCTAACAATGGAGCCTAACTTTAAGAAAGGAACTATTTTTGAAATTTTTTCTTTTTTACCCTCTGTATTTATAATTGTGGCTGTTGAATGCATAGCAATAATTGATTTTCCACCTTTTGATTTCTGAGAACCTATTACTGTGTCTGCTTGACCGCCTGTACCAGTATACTGCATGCTTCCTATGGATTCTGAGGCACACTGTCCTACTAGATCTACCTCAAGAGTAGCATTTATGGATACAAATTTGTTGTTTTTACCTATAACATACGGATCATTAACCCAAGAACCGGATTTAAATAATACTGTTGGATTGTCATCTAAAAAGTCATATAGTTTTCTATTTCCAAAAGCAAATGCACAAACAGCTCTTCCATCATAGAATCCCTTTTTTGAGTTGTCTACCACTCCACTCTCTATAAGCTGTACCATGGATTCTGTAAACATTTCAGTATGAATTCCAAGATGTTTCTTGTTTTTTAATTCAGCAGCTACAGCATTAGGTATATTTCCAATGCCAAGTTGAATAGTGGAACCGTCCTCAACTAATTCCGCAATATATTCTCCTATCTTTTTATCCGTATCTGTGTATGGTACCAATTGCACTTCTGGAATAGCACGGTTTGTTTCGACTAGTGCCGCCACTTCACTAATGTGAACTATATTGTCTCCGAAAGTTCTCGGATAATTAGGATTAACCTCACAAATTAACATTGCTCCGTTTTCTATAAGCTCTCTTTCATATATGTTGCTGATAGAAAGTGACAAGTATCCATGTTTATCCATTGGAGAACAGGTTGTTAATAGTTTTTTTCTCCTTCCTTTTATTGAAGATAACTTTTTCCATACAGCTATATGAGCATGTTGCGGAGTAAAGGTTGCATTTCCTCTTTTTTGTGCTTCTCTTAAATCTGATGTAAAATACCACCCATGGATAAGTATGTTATGCTTATATTGAGAATTTTTTATAAATTCATAGTTTTTCATTGGCAAACAGTTCTGAAGTTCTACTCCTGTAACACCATTTTCACTTATGGTATGAAGCTCATCCAATATGGACACAGGTTCTGCGCCCGCCTGAGCAACAAAAATTACGTCATTTGACTGAATTAGTTTTAAAGCCTCAGGTATTGTTTTTACTTTACTTTTATAGATTTCTTCATTGCTTTTCATTTTAGATCCCCCTATTAACTTTTAGATTATATTGAACTCTTGATTGTATGAACTTAGGAAGCCAAGCACTAAGGTTGAGAATTCATATGGTTTTTCATACATGGAAGCATGACCAGCTCCTTTAATTACAACCATTGTTGAATTTTCTATTTTCTCGTGAATTTCCTCTTGATACCTAACAGGCAGCAGTGAATCGTATTCTGCTCCTACAACTAAAGTCGGAACTTTAATTTTGTTAAGCTCTTTCCTTGCGTCATAGGATAAAGAGCTGGCATTTAGCCTTCTAAAACCTTCGTACCATTGTGGTGTGAGAAGTTTTTGAAATAACTTTTCTCTGTCCTTCAACCATTTTATATTAGCTTCATAGAACTCTGAGGAATATATATACGGCATGGTAGCATTAAAAAATACTGAACCATCATAAGATGCGGCTGCTCTATCCCAAGCCTCTCCAATGTCTTTTAATGCACTAAAGGTGTAGCTTGTAGTGTTTGCTAAAATTAAACTATTAAGCATTTCTCCATATTTAATTGCAAATTGAATGGCAACTTCTCCTCCATAGGATACTCCCACCATGTTAACCTTTTCAAAACCTAGTTTATGAAAAATTCCTTTAAGCGTCTCTACATGAACATCTTGGTTGTAGTTATAATCTGCTTTATCCGATTGTCCCATATCAATAAAGTCTATTAAAAAAAGCTTATAGTTTTGAGAAAATGCCTTGATGAAAGAATTCCAACTTACAGTACTCATCATTATTCCATTTAAAAGTACCAGTGGTTCTCCTTCACCATGGGTTTCATAATAAATACTTTTACCGTTAATTAAAACTTTTGGCATCTAATTCCCTCCATATCCTATTCATCTTATTTTAGAGCAAATTTTATGCCAATATAACACTGTTATTAAATTCATAGTGCTTCAAGTTCTAAACTTTAATTTAACTTATACGTAGGAATATGCTGCCAAAACTGATGGTACTTTTAAAAACTTTTTTATTAGTCTTAGTGAAGTGATTTTGAAAATATTAGGAGCTTTTATATGGTTGAAAGCCTGAATGGCTTTCAACCAGCGACTTATCAATGGTAATTGATAAGTTGGTCCGGACTAAGGTACGAGTTTATCAAAGGTTCTTAGATTTTCATAAACACGAACTTTAGACTAATTAAAGTTTTTAACGTGCCGAAGTTTGGCAGTATATTCCAAAGTATAAGTTAAATTTCGGGCATGGTTATCTATATAGGCTAAGTTTTAACTTTAGAACTTTATACATTGTACCAGTGTGATACATAAGATCATAAGCATCTTCCACCACTAATTATCAAAACATTCATTAATCTTTGTTTCAGAGTGATACAGTTTGTATAAACTTGATGCAAGTTTACCAATTGAAAAAAACAGCCAAATGGCTGTTTTAGGACATCTTCTTATATTTCTACAAATTGCGGGTAGTACCGCATACCCTAGCGAAGGGAGTCCTTGTCCCCTGAACTTGCTTATTAACCTACTCTCACTCGATTATCATTTGTCTTGATCACTTCCAGCGGTTGTGTGTTACCATAAATAGTCTTGTAAAAGCCTAATGATTATTGTTAGCTTTTGATTTTACTATTTCTACGTTTTTTATTTTCCTGCAAGCTTCTTGAAATACTTATAAGTATTTCAAAAGTATAAAACTAAAACTATAACATCATCGTCCTATTATACAACATTCATACATAGCAGCAATTCCATCAAATAAGTACTAATAATTTAAATGTAAATTAGATATTACAGTGGAAAATTAATATGCTAATAAATTAAACCTTATAGTTTACTATCTATATAACAACAATATTATATATTAATAAAAAGAACGGATTCAAACTGTCTCTTTAATGGTTTTCTTGAAGTGTGGGATGAAAATCAACTTCCACTTCCAATTTTCCTGAAGGTCCAAAGAATTCGTAATGAATGGCTTCTTCGGGCACATTCCATTGTTTCGATTGTTGCCGTTGTTGCCAGTATAACCATCATTTTTTGGCACCCAAACACCTAAATAACCATGTACTAGAGGATTGCTAACACCATTGACAGGGACTGTTAAAATTCCATTGTTATCCGTTGTTAACTCATTAGAGTTGAATCCTGTGGCATCTACAAATGTTTGATTGGCATGTCCCTTGCCCATATTCACATTAATTGTAGTTTTTGTGTTAGGATTGTTACTGATGACGGTTGCTACACCTGTCTTCCTACATGTTCCGTATCGAACACTAGCAAGCAAATCGTATCCGGGCGTAGAGGATGTATTGGATGAATAATAAGTAATTTTCTGGTCACCTGAGACATATTGCTTTCGTGCTTCCAGCAGTTTGACGATAGTATCATGATAGATCGTCTTCGTTGACATATAGGAATCCTTTCTATATAATTATTTACCTTAATTTTACATGTATTCAAATTACACACAATAAAGTCTTTATATAATAAGCTTATACCTTGAAGCCTAGACTAGGTATGATAGGTTAAAAAATTTATATAAGGAAGTGTTTGATATGATGAAAATGCCTAGTATTAAACGTCTGACTAGTACTGTAATTATCGCAACACTATGCTTAAGTGTATTGGGAGCAGTAGTAAGTTTAGGAGTACCAAGATCGGATGTGCGTGCTGCACAAAAAGCTGATATTAAGTTAAAGTTTAACTCTGACAAAAAATTCAAGATTGTGCAATTTACTGATACTCAGGACACACAGAATATTGATCCAAGAACAGTTAGTCTTATGAAAGTGGTTCTTGAGCAGGAAAAGCCTGATTTAGTAGTATTTACAGGAGATAATATCAGGGGATGTGATACCAAAGATGACCTAAAGCAAGCAATTGATAAAATAGCTGCTCCGGTAGAGGAAAAGCAAATACCATGGCTGATTACCTTTGGTAACCACGATGAAGAAACAAAGGGAGTTAACGAAGATGAAATGTTAATAATATATATGGCATATGCCTATAACATCAATAAAACTTCTCCTAAGGATGTACAGGGTACTGGTAATATGAATGTTCTTATAAACAGCTCCAAAGGTAATAAACCAGTGTTTAACATTTGGGCTTTGGATTCCGGCAGATATGCTCCGCAAACAATTTCCGAACAAGGATTGGGCGGCTACGACTGGATAAAATTCAGCCAAATTAAATGGTATTATGATACTTCTGTTAAGCTTGAAGCAGAGAATAAGAAGAAAATACCTTCACTAATGTTCTTTCATATACCTTTAATAGAATTTGGTCAGATGTGGGCTGCAAAAGATACTCATAACGTAACAGGCGAAAAAAATGAAACTGAATGCCCTGGAGCCATTAACAGCGGCTTATTCTCAGCCATGCTGGAAAGAGGAGACGTAAAAGGTGTCTTTGTAGGACATGATCATGTTAATGACTATGTAGGTAACTATTATGGTATAACTTTAGGGTATTCTGCCAGCACTGGATTTGGAACATATGGTTTAGGCGGTGACCAAAATAACAGAATGAGAGGTGCACGTGTATTCAATCTTAATGAGGATAACCTAGATAACTTTGAAACACATATGATATTTGCCAAGGATTTAGGAATTCAATAATATTTATTAACTAAGCAAGTTCCCTATTATAGGATTCCTAGCTGGAAACTTAATTTATACGTAGGAATATGTTGCCAAAACTGATGGCACTTTTAAAAATTTTTTTATTAGTCTTAGTGAAGTGTTTTTGAAAATCTTAGGAGCTTTGATATGTTTGAGGTACGAGTTTATCGAAGGTTCTTAGATTTTCATAAACACGAACTTTAGACTAATTAAAAGTTTTTAACGTGCCGAAGTTTGGCAGCATATTCTGGAGTATAAGTTAAATTTCGGGCGTGGATATCTATATAAATATGAAAAATTAGAAACAAAAGTACCTCTGAACGAAGAATTTCAGATCAATGCAAAGTAAATAGACTAAAGGGTGAAAAAGGATACTGCTGAACTTGCTGGATTAAAAAACTATAAAAATAGCATTTGAAAGGTGAACTCCCCCCCACTTTAGAAGTGGGGGCTTCATAAGACTTAAGATGCCCTTTTATTTTTCTTCCACACTTTAAACCGCAATTATGGTTTTTCGTCCAAAACCTCCTGCGGCAATACCTCCAATACTTCATTTAGTATTTGTATGCCACTTTTCCCTTTTTTATATGGAGGTGTGATAAACTGCTTCCAAACTTTACTTCCTCTTTTTTCATAAAATAGACCTAATATATGCCTGAGCAGTGCATTTGTAGGAGTACCTTTTTTCTCTTCCTCCTCAACATATGGAATAAATCTTTCTATAATCTCTCTTCTTGTAATTCTATTTTCAGTTTTATTTAGAAAATATTTATCAACCTTTGTAAGAAAAAAAGGATTTTCATAGGCTGCACGTCCAATCATGACTCCATTTACATGCTCTAGATGCTTTTCTATATCTTCCTCTGTTTTAATTCCTCCATTAATTATAATATTTAGGTTAGGAAATTCCTTTTTTAGCTTATAAACCTCCTCATATCTTAATGGAGGTATCTCTCTGTTTTCCTTTGGGCTGAGTCCTTCTAATATAGCAATTCTTGCGTGAATTACAAAGGTATCAACTCCTGCTTTTGAAACTATTTTTATAAAGTTTTCCATATCCTCGTATTTATCTAGGAGAGTTCGACTAAAAGAACTGGGAAGCACATTTTTCCCTTCAATTCCTATTCTATTTTTCACAGTAACAGGCTTTTTAGTGGCTTTCTTCATTGCTCCAACCATTTCTGCAACAACCTCGGGATATGCCATTAACACTGCCCCCATCTCATTTCCGGACACTCTGTCAGAAGGACAGCCTACATTTAAATTTATCTCATCATAATCCCAATCTTCTGCTATTTTGACTGCCTCATAAACTTCATTTGGGTTGCAGCCAGCTATTTGAAGTGCCACTGGCTTTTCATAGGGATTAAAATCTAAAAGTTTTTTTCTATCACCATTGAGTATAGCATAAGTAGTTATCATCTCAGAATATAGTAGAGACTCTTTAGTAATAATTCTGCAAAAATACCTAAAATGTCTATCAGTTCTATCCACCATTGGAGCAATACTTACCTTTGAAGTATGTGTTTGTTTAGAGGCATCCATGTTTTCACTCCTTTACCCCTCAAGCTAAAGGTCATGTCTCCACGCCTTATTACTTAAAAATTCTTTTCTGAAGATGTTTCAGTTAAATATATTCTATCTAAAAATAAGTAAGGTTATTCAGTATTAAAGCCAACACTTAAGCTTTTAAGCATTGGCTTTAATAGCAGTAAAACATACATTATTTTTTTGTTCCAAATACTATGTCCCAAAAACGTGAAGCTATACCATAATTAGTATTATAGTTGTAATGATGTACTCTGTGGTGCTCTTTTAATTTTTTAAAAAATGTAAACTTATCTAGAATATTATTGTTAGTCCTGTGAAAGCAAAAATGTACGTATTCTCCCCATAAATTATAGACAAAGCTTGTTAACAAAAATAGCACTGCAAAGAGCTTATTTTGAATAAATATAATCAGAACAATAGGTAATGAAAAAGCAACAGTAATTAAGATATCTTTTTTACTTGAAATAATATCTTCAGGATTTGGTTCATTAAATTCATAAGATTTAATTCCATGAAAAATCCTATGATGATCTTTTATGTGACTTTGCTTATAAGAACGATGAAGAAGAAATCTATGAATACAATATTCAACTAAAGAAGAGTATAATAAAGAAAAAATTATTGTTAACAATAATAACATATAATTGCTCCTTTTATCATAATGATTTTACTAAAATAAAGTTTTCTAGTAAATATTATTTTTTTAAGGATATAAAAATAATAATATTTAAATAATAATTATTACTTTAATATTATTATATGCTAAAATTTTATTTTTGCGAAGTAGTATTTTTCCTTTTTAAGACTAATTTGTTAAATTAGTTTAATAATTTATATTCTCTATTTCGGCTATATCTATTAAAAGAGTGTGTAAATCTCCTAAAATTGGGTTGTATAATAAATACTCCAAGGTTAAAGATATAGTTAATACCGCTACTTGAAGGAGAAATTGACTATTAATAAACTTGATGAGTTTATGGAGAATGTGAAAAAGGCAAACATCATAAGAATCATTTAGTGCACAAGTCTAGTAATGTAAAATAAACTAGTAATGTAAAATAAAAATGTAGATTGATTTAACATAAGAATGGAGGTATGCAATATGAGTGGAGTATGGGGACAAAATATACAATATTCCATATTTGGAGAATCTCATGGTGATGCCATTGGAATTGTCATCAGCGGTCTTCCTTCTGGAATCAAGCTGGATCTGGAATTGATAAAGAAAGAAATGCAGAGAAGGGCTCCAGGCTCAAGCGATTTGGTTACACCAAGAAAAGAGGAAGATAACTTTGAAATATTGAGCGGTTATTTTGAAGAGCATACTACAGGGACACCGCTTTGTGCTATAATTCGAAACAAGAATATCAAATCCAGCGATTATACTAATTTAAAATATGCAATGAGACCGGGTCATGCAGATTATGGTGGAAGAATCAAATATAAGGGCTTTAATGACTATAGAGGAAGTGGACACTTTTCCGGAAGGATTACTGCTTCTCTAGTTTTTGGTGGTGCTATTGCAAAACAAATTTTAGCAGCAAAGGGTATAAAAATAATTAGTCATGTACTCAGTATACACAATGTAAAAGATGAAGCTTTCGACTTAACGGTGATAAGTGATGACATTTTAGAAAAATTATCAGCTTTAGCTTTTCCTGTGATAAATGAAGAGGCTTCCGAAGCTATGAAAAGATGTATTTTAGATGCTAAGGAGAGAAAAAATTCTGTTGGCGGCATTATTGAGTGTGCAGTATTAAATGTACCGCCAGGCATAGGAAATCCATTTTTTGATTCTGTTGAAAGTACTCTTGCCCATCTGCTCTTTTCGGTACCTGCTGTTAAAGCCATTGAATTCGGAAAAGGCTTTCCTATTACTGAAATGGAGGGTTCAGAATCTAATGATCCTTATACAATAGAGGATGGTAAAATCAAAACCCTTACAAACAATAATGGAGGCATTATTGGTGGAATAACTAATGGTATGCCAATCGTATTAAGATGTGCCATAAAACCCACAGCCTCTATAGGCTTAGAACAGCAAACAATTGATATTGTTGAAATAAAAAATACGAAACTTAAGGTTGAAGGCAGACATGATCCCTGTATTGTGCCAAGAGTTCTGCCGGTTATAGAGGCTGTTAGTGCTATTGGCGTTTTAGAGCAATTGATAACTGTAATTGATAAGATTTAACTCAATCATGTAGAATTCTTTCATCCTCTATAGTTGGGAGATGGATAACATTTTATTATTTAGATTCGATGCCTAAATAATAAAGGACTGAAAGATTTTAAAGTATATAAATTCATAGTTAATATTTGTAAAATATACATTAATTGCATTTAGATCTAGACAGTAAGGAAGGATTAATTTTTACAGTCAGCTTTTTGCTATTGAAAGAGACAAATTAATTATAAATTCAAATAAAGTGAGAATATTTATAAAATGTAAATTAGGGAAGCAAAAATGACTTCCCTAAAAATTTGAAAAATAGTTTCTTGATTTTGGATGTTAACTCCATAAGCTACTAATTAATTTTTACATCATCAAGTGCTATGTTCCCTGCACTTTTTGTATAAGTAAATCTAACTTGCGTAACACTATTTTCTAATGTATAACTCTTGGTAACTGCTGTAGTAGGTATAGGCTTTATATCTTCAACGGTTGACCAGCTTGTTCCATTATACTTTTCTACTAATAGATGGGAATTTGAATCCGTTGAATTACCTTTTAACCAAAATGAAAGAGTAGCGGAAGCTGATAATGAAAAACTAGGTGTAGTTATCTGATTACCAGTTGCCTGAAGCTTTATCGATGGTGAAGCTGCTCCATAGTTACCAGTGGTATTATAGATTGCCATACCTGATGAAAAGGTCCATCCAGTAGGTATTCCAGAGGTAATAGAACTGCTGCTTCCCATTACACTAGTAAAGCCCTCATTAATAGTTGTCACATTAATTGGTGTATCTGATGTACCACCTGGACCCTGTGGTGCATTGTAGGAACCATACGCAAAAGTATCTGTATTCCAAGGATTATAATTATAGCTAGGGGTTGACCAAGGTTCTGTTTGACTCTGAGTCTTTTCCACATCTGCCATAGGTGTAGGTGTATTAACGCCTTTAGTATGATTAATTCCATCAAAACCTACATAACTTTCTTGCTTACACAACCAATTTATTATGTTTAGAGAAAGCTTTGCTGCATTTCCAGTACTTTTATACCCTGGATGGGTACTTTTAGCATATCCATTTTCTTCTTTCATATATTTTGGAGTATCATCTTCTATAGGGGAGGAGTCTCCTATAAAGGCTGCTTTTCCTTGACTTGGTTTAGAAATTGCAACATAGGCACCTTCAGCTTCTCCACCAAAATAAAGGCCTTCATCAGCAGCACTTGACCATTTAACAGGACTATCTGTAGAGGATAAATAAATAATACCTTTAGCCTTATTTCCATCTACTATAGATAATGTTGACCCTGCAGCCATCAATACAGGTTGTACCCCACTGGTAATGCCTTCAGATTCTGTTGTTGATTTTATACCGCTAAAGCCACTTTTTAAGTCTATGGCATTAAATCTAAATCTTAATCCAAAGTTTTCTGCAAGCCAGCCTTTAGTTGCATCCTGAGGATTTCTCAAATCTCCATAGGCTCCACCTATATTATAAGAGTAATTCGTAGATCTATTGTAACCATCATAAACTTCTGTGGAATCCCAGGTATTTTTATTTCTATCAGCGTTATAATGATCAGCTATAAAATATATACCTTTTCCTGAATCCACAAATTGCTTTAGAGCGTTTTTTTCTCCTATAGTAAAGGGCCTATTTGGCTCTGCCATAACAAAAACATCTGCATTTTTAATAGCATCATAAGTAATTACTTCTTCATTTTTATCAACGTTTTCTGCTACTCTGTCATCATAATAGCGAATAACACCATCACCATTCTTATCAACGCCTCTGTATTCTCTAACAGTATATCCATTAGCTACTAAATCATCTGCAAAATCTGAAAAGCCTCCATCTAATACCCAGTCTGCTGCACCTGCAGTTTCATTATGGGAATTGTCAAAAAGTACAAGTTTTCCATTGCTTTTCTCTAATGCAGGAACTTTTTCAGGAATCTTATTATTCCATGAATAACTGCTTGTACTGGCATAACCGGTATTATTATAAGAAAAACCAGGTAATTGAAGTAGAACAGACATTACGATAAAAACCGCTGCTGACTTTTTAATTAATGAACCTTTAATCATAAAAAACACCCTTTCACATAAATTGATTTTTTTTACAATAATACCATAAACAAATTAAGTATACTTTAATTTATCTGAAAGAATGTTAAATTTTTATTATTCAGCTTATTAATTTATTTATAAATTTCAAATTTTATGTGCTAATTACTCATGTAACTATTAGTATTTAACCTAATTCCTTACTTGCAGTATCAATAACCATTTTTAATAATTCTTTCAAATGCTAGGTACTAAAAACTCTGCACCAAATCTATTTGCCTTTAAATATATTTTTTCCTACTGCCTCAAATAGGTAACTATTATGGTATAACTTTAGGGTATTCTGCCAACATCGGATTTGGAACATATGGTTTGGGCGGTGACCAAAACAACAGAATGAGAGGTGCACGTGTATTCAATCTTAATGAGGATAACCCGGATAACTTTGAAACACATATGATATTTGCCAGGGATTTAGGAATTCAATAATATTTGTTAACTTCAGGACTCTTGAATTTTATCTTTATCAGGCAGTTTTCACCTTTATTCATATCAAGCGTTTGTCCCATATCAGCAGTATTAATGCGATTTTTTGCTGTAAAGTCCAATTTGTTTATAAGGTAACCATGAACTGAAAAAGATTTCCCGAATCTCATTCCTTCAATCAGATCCTCGTAAGTATTACCGTTAACATAGGTATAGCTCTTAGCATATTCACCTGGCCAAAAATCTTCATCATTATTATGAAAATCAGAATTAACGAATGTCCAGAAGTGTCTTCCCTCTCCAAGCAGTGTATCCCAAAGACCACCAACCTTTGCAATCATAGCTGATCTATATAAGCAAAGGTGTGGTAAATTTCTTACCACACCTTTATATTACTGCCTTAGTAACAATTTTATTTTCAACTTATATCTGCTTCTTTTCTTGGCACAGTTCTAAAATATTTCACATCAGGATATCCTAGTATCATGCATGTTATAATTTTTTTACCTTCCTTTTACCTTTTCTTGTTCCTCTTGCAGCACTATATCAGATAAAGTGATATAAAAATCTTGTTCCTCTTTTGTTTTTGCTTTTTTAAATAATTCTTTTAAATCTTTATATGAATATTTTAATAACTGCTCATACAAACTACTAACATAAAGTGAAACTTGAATCAGATGGGGTTTTGACCCCAACTGATTCTTAGTTGAACGAATCCAGGGACGTAGCCGCTCTTTACTCCCACTTTTAAGAAGATGGGAGTATTAGAGCGGGTAGTCATCGGATAAACAATTTTTTATTAATTCCAATACACTGTGTTGGATCATCAAGAAGAACTTCTAACCTTTCCATACTGTGGAAGCAAATCGACCGAAGTTGCTAACAACAACAAACTCAAAAATCACGCGACAACTCTCTTGACAAACGCCGATTGCTGCACTTTTATATTAGCAAATGCATATACTAAATTAAAAATAAGAAAGAGAGTGTTTTTTATGTTAAGTGGAGATAGTTTGGCTGTCCGACAAGTCACCGGTACATTAATTGTATTTGCTTTTGTTGGAGATCAAGCAAGTCCTATTGCAGGAGCAAAAGTATCCGTTAGAGATATGAGCGGAAATCTAATTGCTACACGTCAAACCAATGAGTCAGGTCAAACCGAAGCAATTAGGTTAGAGTCTGTAGAGAAAAGACTTTCTTTAACTCCTGCTGACGTCGAACCGTATTCCAAATACAATGTAATGGTCGAAGCGGCTGGATATGTTACTGTAGAAATTAAAGGAGTTCAAATTTTTGCAGATACCGAATCAATTCAACAGATTGAACTTACTCGTGCAGAGCGAACATACAGTCGTCAAGTCGTACAAGAATTTAATATCTCTGAACACGAGTTGGTACGCGGAGAAGTCAAATTAAAAGAAGAAGAAATTGAGAAAGTAGTACCAACACAGTTCTTTTTTCTATTACAGGGAGATCCAGTAGTACCTAGTCATGTTATTGTTCATGATGGACATCCCAATAATGCTTCTAGACCTAAATATACTGTTGATTTTAAAACATATATCAAAAATGTAGCCTGCAGCGAAATTTATCCAACTTGGCCAATAGAAGCCATTAAAGCTAATGTTGTATGTATTATTTCTTTTACGTTAAACCGTGTATACACAGAATTTTATCGTTCTAAAGGAAAAGATTTTACCATTACTTCTTCCACTGCATTTGATCATAAATACATTCATAACAGAAATATCTATGCAAATATTAGCAATGTGGTTGACAGTATATTTACTGAATATATTAAAAATCCTAATCCTGAAATAGATGCACCTTTCTTGTCCCAATACTGTGATGGGAGAAGAGTGAAGTGCCCAGGTTGGTTGACACAATGGGGCAGTAAATCTCGCGCCGATTTGGGAGAAAACTATTTGCAAATTTTAAAATATTTTTATGGTTCGGAATTTGAGGTGAAGCGTGCCAAACAGGTGCAGGGAATCCCAGAATCTTTTCCAGGATCTAACCTGCAAATAGGATCGAGTGGAAAGGATGTAGAAACCATCCAAACCTATTTAAATCGAATATCTAAGAACTATCCAGCGATTCAAAAATTACCGGTTGACAGCTTGTTCGGAGCGAAAACTCAAGATCAAGTAAAAAGATTTCAACGTATTTTTAGATTACCTCAGACTGGTATTGTAGATTATGCTACTTGGTATAAAATCTCAGATATTTATGTAGCCGTAACAAAATTGGCTGAAGGACCTGCCGGCGGACAGCGAACTTCTATCTCTGCTTTTACAAATTCTCTATCTTTAAATGAAAGATATGCTTATGCTCCTCATGTAACTTGGGTTCCTATGTGGGTACCTGTAATACAATGTTGGAAGCGAAGATATTGGAAATAAAAAGACCTTATTGAAAACTGTGTACAAAGAGGTTAAGTAGAGAGGATGAGGTAATTTATTCTCTCTACTTCACTGTTATACATCATAGCGGCGGATGAGCTTCATGTCATGTCTGATGGTTGTACTAAAAAGTTACGTCTATGGTGGTCAACAAAACTATTTATCTTAGATCAGGAAGGAGCATGATCATGGGTTATTACTTTTCTTCCAATCCTTATTGGTTTATTCGCGTATCCCCGACCCCCACTAAAATCTATTTAAACCCTGACTATAACATAAAGTTTTATTACCCAGAACATTGGGTGAAAATTCCTGGTTATGAGGAACGCTACGGATCAAATGGAGCGTTTTTCCAAATTTCAGCCATTTCTGGCGGTAACTTGTCACTTGATCAAGTTGCTGGGCAGGAAGCATTTCACCAACTGGAGCCTTACGGTTCCCGACCTGTTACAGTTTCTCTTAGGATTCAGGGACAACCAGCTCGGATGATCTTACCCTCCACCGATCAACCAAGAGAAATGATGAAACAAGCAGCTTTAATTGTGACATACCCATGGCCCATCCAAATAGCGGGAAAAAGTTATGAGTATTTCATCTTATGGGCAGATGTATTTCATATCCGAATAATTGCCCAAAGCCTGCAGTTTTTGAGAAGATAATAGTAAGCAGGAACTGGACGTTCCTGCTATGGGATCAGACTCTATAGTTAGAGGTGCACTTCGAGCTTGCTAATAGCGCTCCAAGATTTCAATAGCAAATATAAATTTTAAATAGCAAACATGAAAATTAAGTTAGACCAAATGAAAAATCTATACTATCAGCACATTGAGGAAAGTCTATAAGAGGATTTCTATTTCCTTGAAGTTCATAGATAGCTTTGTTTCTATGTTTTTCATATAATGATACAGGGAACTCCTTATGCCATTTTAACAATAAGTCTATATTAATTCTATTTTTTCTATCTTCTTTAATTTTTCCTGGATATCTCAATAAGAAATATAATACTGCTCTTGCTGCTTCTCCCTTTCCCGATTCAGGTTCAAATTTTTCAACCTCACCTTTACCACAATTGCTTATTATTTTTTTCTACATTGCTTTCCGGATTATAATCTGGGAAATCATAGTATGCATCATCATCTCTAAACTGATTACATGCTTTTTCACAGGTAAAAAGATGATGTAAATCTCCCTTCATAGGATTATTATGGTTGAACCATGCTTGTGGTACAATATGTTCAACATTACAATTACATGTATTTTCAATTATTGCAACCATTTCTTCTTTAGATATATCTTCTAATGCACTATTCTCTACTTCTATAATCCCTAATACATCCATTGATAAATCAGTAACAATTTTTGCTACATCAGTAATCCTTTGCTGATTGACAGAATTATTAAAGTTTTCTATATTCCAAAAGCCAATATCAGCAAACCTTTTGTCCCCTTTAAATGAAGGTACTTCTACTTCTAAAAGATCTTTTTCATCTTGTATTAGACAATGGACATCAAAAAATCCTAAATAAGGAGAAGTGATAAATAACTTCTCAGGTCTTAACTTTACTTTGACTGTTTGTTTATCAGCTTCATAATAAAATTCGGCAAAGCTCTGTTCTGCTATTTCCTTAGTTTCTATAACATGATGATTTGTCATAATCATTCCTTTATCGATTAAAAATCACGTTCCAAACCCTGATGGAATTGAAACTCTACAAATCGCTCTTGCTTTTTCTACACCTTCTTTATAATTTTTTCATGGTCGTTTTGTACATTAATTAAAACAAGTCCTCCAATTATAAAAAGAACTATTATGCTGAAAACACCATAATTTGTTTTTCCAGTTATTTGTGTTACTATTCCTACTAAAAAAGGACCAATAATAGCAGCAAATCTTCCAAATATATTATAGAATCCGAAAAACTCATTTGAGTTATTTTTAGGTATTAGCTTTCCATAGTAAGATCTGCTTATAGCTTGTATACCACCTTGTGAGGTAGCTACTAGCATTGCTAAAACCCAAAAGTCAAAGGAAGTTTTTATAAAGAAGGCGTATATACATATTCCAGAATAAATCAACACCGCTATTAGCAGCATTCTTTTCCCAGTATATTTTTCAGCCAATTTACCAAATATTATAGAACATGGAAAAGCTACAAATTGTGTTACTAGTAATATAAGCAGTAAGCTGGTAGTGCTTATGCCTAAATCCGATCCATAGGAAGTTGCCATGGTTATTATGGTATTTACTCCATCGATATAAAAAAAATAAGCTAACAAAAATAAGAAGATTTGCTTATGCATTTTTATATTTTTAAAGGTTCTTCCAAGCCTACTAAAGCTGTTTTTTATAGGTGCTGCTTCAATTTCAATTCCATGTACCTGATTTACCTTACGTATAAGTGGCAAAGTGAATACTCCCCACCATACTGCTGTTATTACAAAGGTAATTATTGATGCTGTAGTTACTGATAAAGGTATAATATTGAATTGTGCTAGCATAACTATAGCCATGCATAATATAAAAGGAATGGTACTTCCTATATATCCTATAGCAAAACCCATGCTTGAAACATAGTCCATCCTATCTTCTGTAGTAACATCAACTAAGAAAGCATCATAGAAAATACAGCTCCCTGAAAAGCCTATGGAGCTCAATACGTAGACTATTAATAGCATCAGCCAAAATTTAGTTGGTACCAATGCCAGCATAGCGGTGGTGGTGATACCCATTATAAAGAATACATTAAAAAATCTCTTTTTATAACCTTTGTAATCAGCTAAGGTTCCTAAAATAGGCGCAAGTATAGCTACTATCAGAGTTCCTATAGAGTTGGAATAGCCCCAATAAGCTGTGGACAAAGCCGATGATCCTCCAGTATTTGCAAAAACGGATTTAAAATACAGTGGCAATATAGTTGAGGTAACTGTCATACTATAGGCCGAATTAGCTAAGTCATAAAGAACCCAGCTCTTTTCAGTGTTCTTAAGTTTTCTCACAATTATCTTCCTCCATTTCATATAGAGTTATAAAGTAGAAATTTAACTTATACGTAGGAATATGTTGACAAAACTGAAGCACATTTAAAAACTTTTTTATCAGTCTTAGTGAAGTGTTTTTTGAAAATCTTAGTAGTTTTGATATGTTTGAGGTACGAGTTTATCAAAG
>NZ_JABAIW010000047.1:0-40151 GCF_014231265.1 Clostridium sp. DJ247
AAATGGTATTTAGATAATCAAGAGTGGATGAAGAATGTAACCTCTGGGGATTATCAGAAATATTATGAGAAAATGTACAAAATTAAATGATATTTATAATTAAAGCAATTTTAAATTGGATTTATATAATTTTATATTGTTTAGAATTTTAAAAATTTTATTAATACTACTTTCAGTAATTATATATTGTTTAAGTATAGTAGCTAATTAAATATAAGTAGTACATATTATAATATTGAAATAGACAATCATTAACAAGCTAAGTGTTAAACTTAGCTTGAAAATTATATAGTAAAAATATCAATTATATATATTAGGAGCAGTAAATGAGTACAGTAAATATAAGAAAAGCGGCTTTAATTAATTGTATAGCAAAATATTCAAATGTAATTATTCAACTGATAATAAACTCTATATTGGCAAGATTATTAACTCCAAATGAATTTGGAATAGTAGCAGTAATTATGGTTTTTATAAGTTTTTTTAATATTTTGGCAGATATGGGGATAGGTCCAGCTATTATACAAAATAAGGAATTAAATGATAGAAACATATCTAATATATTTTTATTTACTCTTTTCACAGGAATAATATTATCTATATCTTTTTCTTTTTTTTCATATGGAATTGCATATTTTTATACTAATTCAATTTATATAAAATTAGGTAGAATTCTTTCATTAAGTATATTTTTTAGTATAGCAAATATTGTACCAAGTTCATTAATGCTTAAACAAAAAAGATTTAAAGATATTGGTATTATAACTGTAAGTATAAATATAATAGTCGGATTTATAACAATTATTTTGGCTATGAAAGGTTCTAGCTATTATTCATTAATAATTAATTCAGTTATAACTAATGCTCTGTTGTTTTTTTTAAATTTATTTAAATCAAAATTAAAAATTTATTTTGTTTATAGTAATGATGGTATTAAGATTATTAAGAATTATTCAGCATATCAATTTGGATTTAATTTTGTCAATTATTTTTCCAGAAATTTAGATAATATTTTGATAGGAAAATTTATGGGAGATGATTTACTTGGATTTTATGACAAGGCATATAAATTAATGCTATATCCTTTGCAAAATTTAACATTTGTAATTACTCCTGTATTGCATCCAATATTGTCTGATTATCAAGATAACAAAGAAGTTATATATGAATATTTTTTGAAAGTAATAAAACTTCTATCATTACTTGGAGTTTATGTAGCAGTTATATGCTTTTTTTGTGCAGATGAAATAGTAATCATCTTATTTGGAGAAAAATGGATAAGGAGCATACCTTCTTTTAAGATTCTTAGTATTTCTATTTGGATACAGATGATATCATCATGTTCTGGGTCAATTTTTCAAGCAACTGGTAGAACTAGAGAATTATTTAAATGCGGAATTTTTACTACTATATCTACAATAACTTGTGTTTTAATAGGTTTAACTAGCAAAACTATAGAATATGTAGCTATAGGAGTAGTAATATCCTTCTTTATTAATTTTTTAATAGTATGCTATTTATTAATATATATAGTTTTAGAAAAAAGTATTTATAGGCTTATAAAAGAAATATATAAAAGTATGCTTATTGCAATATTTATGATACTTGCTATGAATTTAATTAATGTGAATTGTAACAATATAATTTTATCAATAACATTAAAAGTTGGACTTGCTACTGTAATTTATATTTTAAGTTTATTAATAACAAAGGAATTAGTATTTATTAAGCATGTATTTAGAAAACAATAGTCAATATCTACAAATGTAAAAAGTAATGAATTTATAAGCCGTGATAATGCTATGTAGTTATAATCAATGATTAAAATAAAAAAATGTTTAATGGGAGAAAATGAGTTTATGAAAAAATTGAATAATAATAAAATTATTTATTTAGAATTCTTAAGAGTATTCTCTATATGTGCAGTTGTTTTAATCCATACAGTTAATTCTGCACTTATACTTAATACAAAAACTTCCATAGTGGATTTAATAATATATCGTTCTATTTATAATTTAACATGTTGGGCTGTACCTATATTTTTGATGATAACAGGAGCTTTGCTATTAAATCCGTTAAAAGAAATTTCATTAGGAAAATTATTTAATAAGTATATTTTACGAATGTTATTAATACTTATAGTGTTTGGAACAATATATGCATGGATTGAAATAGTATTTATTGAAAGATCCATTAATTTATTACAATTATCACATGCAATTTTTAATATGGTACAGGGAGAAACATGGGCACATATGTGGTACTTATATATGTTAATTGGATTATATATTGTTACCCCTTTTTTAAAAAAAATAATAACTTACTCAAATAAGGCTGAAATTAAATATTTTTTAATTATTACATTTATTTTTAATAGTATAATTCCAACCGCGGAACATTTTCTAGATATAAAAGTAGGAATATATATTCCTATAATTACAATTTATCCATTCTATTATGTTTTAGGATATTATCTAAGTCAAATTAATATAACTACAAAAAAAATAAAATTAGTATACAGTTTGGGGTTATTTAATATCATAATTCTTATTTTATGTTCATTTTTACAAAATTATTTTGGAGTAGGAAAAATTAAATTTTTATCAGCATATAATTCTCCAGTAATAATAACTTTTTCTATATCTATTTATATTTTTATGAGAGAACAGTCATATAAGTTAGATGAATGGTACTCGAAGTTTATAAGTCTATTATCTAGATGTTCATTTGGTATATATATTATACATATGTTTTTTTTAAATCTTTTTTTAAAATTTTTTAAATTCACGCCATTCAATTATCCTTTTTTTATAGGTATACCAATATTTTGGATTAGTGTTTTTTTATGTTCATTTTCATTGACTTTTATATTAACTAAAATTCCTATAATAAATAAGTATTTATAAAGATATTAGAATAAATAATAATTTTAATTATCTAGTAAATAAGTTATTTAAATAAAATATAAATTATTGTTGATGGACTGATTATATTTTTTTATTTTTGATTTATTTATTGTTTTATTTTAATGAGTATTGAGAGATTAAATAATTAGTTTAAAGAAGGGAAAAGAATAGATATGAATAGACTATTTATGATATTAACCTTATTATTAAAAAGGAATGGAAAAAAGAGAGCTGCTTATTTAAAAAAATATAAAATATTTCATTATCAAGGCGAAAATTGTTATTATCACCCAATAAGAATCCCGTCAGAACCTTATTTATTATCATTACATAATAATGTTTGTATAGCTTCTAATGTTACATTCATAACACACGATATAACATGTGATTTATTTAATCATTCAGATTACTTCAATCGAAATGGAAGTTATGGATACTATATGGGAAAGATTGAGATATTCGATAATGTATTTATTGGAGCCAATAGTACTATAATGTATGATGTCAAAATAGGACCTAATGCTATTATAGCAGCAGGAAGTGTAGTCACTAAAGATGTATCGGAAGGTGTAATAGTTGGTGGAAATCCAGCTAAAATTATTGGAAAAGTAGATAGATTAGCTGAAAAGAGATTAAAGATTTCTAAACATATGCCATCTGATAAGGATCCTTTAGAAAAAATAAATAGATATTTTTGGAGTGATTAGTAAGCTTAGTGCCTTCGGTTCTTCGTAGCAAGTTCGTAGCAAGCTCAGGCCCTCCAGTCCTTCGCAACGCTCCCCGGCAGACTGTGCAAAAATTAAATAGCAAGGCGTCCCAAGGGTCCGCCAACGCTCCCCCATAGCCATCAAGCTAAGCTGACATTTTTATTGTAAATATGATATACTTTTCTGCACTCTAAAAAAAGAAAGGATATTATACTAATGAGTAAAATGGTCAGAAAATTGATAGAATGTTTAAGACAAGCATTCACTCTTGAATTTATAAACAAAGTTGCTAAAGAAACAAAATTTGTTCAAAGAGAAAGTACTCTGACGGCACAAAAGTTTATATCTTTATGTGCCTTTTATAAAGATTCGATATGCAAAACTTCATTATCAAATCTATGTTCGATAATAGCTGCAGAGGAAAATACAATTATATCTCCACAAGCACTAAATGAGAGATTTAATGAGAATTCAGTGAAATTTTTAAAGGAAGTTCTAAAAGAACTTTTAGTAAGTCAAAATAATATTTTGAGAAAAGATGGCTCAAAGCTTCAAGATTTGTTTAAAAGAATAAATGTAGTAGATTCAACATCATTTAAAATTTCAGATAACTAAAAAAACACTTATAAAGGTACAGGCGGGCATAGTGCAAGTGCAGCAGTAAAAATTCAATTACAATATGACATTCTTTCAGGTCAGTTCTTATCTTGTGATGTTGGAAATGCTGCTACAAGTGATACATCATATATACCTGAAACTCAGAAATCTATACAGCCTAAGGACTTAATTTTAAAGGATCTGGGTTATTTTAAAATGGATGACTTGAAAATAATAAATAAAAATGAAGCTTATTATATATCTAAGTTGAAAAAATATACGGTTATATATATAAGTGAGGAAAAAAGATACGCCCAAGTAGACATACTAGAAAAAGCAAAGAGCCTTAAAGAAGGCGAAACACTTGATATTCCAGACGCTTACGTAGAGAGCAATAAAAATCTAAAAACCAGGTTAATTATAACCAAATTATCAGAAGAAAACAAGAAAAAGAGAGAGTTAAAAAATCAAAAAGCAGACAAAAGGTATAAATCTAGGATGGATGATGAAAGACTTGATATATGGAACAGTATAAATATCTACGTAACTAATATTGATAAAAAGGCATTATGTGCCGAACAAATCCATGAGCTGTATACCTTAAGATGGCAGGTTGAGGTAATGTTTAAAATATGGAAGTCAATATTTAAAATAGATAGAGTTAAGAAGGTTAAGCTTCATAGATTTCAGTGTTTTCTGTATGGAAAATTGATTAGTATATTACTAAATTCAATAATAGTTTTTAAGGCTAAGGAATATATTGGACTAAATGAGAAAAAACATATTAGCGAATTTAAGTCATTTGCAATAGTAAAAGAATATTCTTGCAATATTAGAAATTGTATATTTAGCAAGCTCGGAAAGCAAGCTTGTCCTCGCAAAGGTACGCGGTACCACCCGCAATTTGTAGAAAAAAGAGAAGTTGTTCCAAAACAGCCTTAGGGCTGTTTTTTCTTGATGAATTGGTTAAGTGAAATTAAAATGAATTGAATAAATTAGACATAAAGAATCGTAGTTTGAAAGCTACGGTGGGTTTTGTACGCTTCCCCCCTTATCAGCAGATGATAAGTCCTCCCTTTTGATTTTCAAAAGAAAGGGGGTGATGATATGAGTGTTTTCTTGGCTATTATAATTGTAGTGGGAATAGTTTCAGTTACAATTATAAGTATTTATTCAAACTCTAAAGGAATTTATCATGAAGAATTTGAATTAAATATTTTAGGTGTGTTAAAATATAAATCTAAAAATAAAGAAAAACGGCTTGAGGGTGGTGAGACACCTTCAAACCGTGATAACAAGAAACATTAATTATTGACACTCTAAAAAACGTACATATAGGGATACAACTTTACCAGAGTTGTATCTCTATTTATATTATAACATTTTTTAATGAAAAATAAACAAAAATTTTAAGCAAGGAGCTAACTTGCAGTTACCTTCTAACACCTCGGAGGAAGCAAGTTCGGCAAGCCCTCACAAAGGGGTCAGGCCCTCATGTAAAAAATGGAAATAGTGAAAGGGAAAACGGGTAGATATTCTGCTTTGTTTTCCTTTTTTAGTTAGAGAAAATGAGTATTTAGCGAATGAAAGTTAAAATATAGATGTAATAAGGTTAAGTTTTTGGTATAATAATATTTAAGAAAGTATGTATTTGATGAAACTATTAAAATATTAGAAAATAGATATATTCTATAGGCAAGTGTAGGTGATTAAGTGGGCGAGTTAACTAGATTTGATAATGTAAGAATATATATGAATTATATGGATACTGATAGGCATCAGGAACCACATTTTCATGTAGAATTGTCTGATGGTAAAGAAGCGTCCATTTCAATAGCAACAGGAAAGATATTAGCTGGTAGAATTGATAATAGAACTCATAAGATAATTACTGCTTGGATTCTTATCCATAAGGAGGAATTGTAGGACAGATGGAATAAAGCTGTTTCAGGAAAAAATTTTGGGAAAATACCACCTAAAATAAATTTATAAAGAGGTGTTATGATGAATAAAATGAGTCCAAAAGTTGTTGAGGTTAGCGTTCTTAAAGATTACAAATTGTTATTAAGATTTGAAACAAATGAACAGAAAGTATTTGATGTTAAACCATATCTTCAATATGAAGTTTTTAAACCTATTAATAACATTGATGAATTCCAAAATGCATATATTGATTTTGGTACAGTATGCTGGAAGTGTGGAGCTGATTTGAGTAGGGATACTTTATATATTAAAAGTTATGAATATGATAAGGCTATTGAAATGTAATAGTAGCAAGTTGGGGGAAGCCCTCACGAAGGGGTCAGACCGTGCGCCAAGCATAGCAAGCTCAAGGCAAGCCTTTCGCAACGGATCCCCAGGGGTCGTGAACAAAAATGAAAAGTATGACAGATAGAAGTCTGTTATGCTTTTATTTTTTATTTAGAGAAATGAGCATTTAACGAAGTTAAAATTATTGAATTATGCAAAAACTAATGCTAAAATGAAATTGAAAAGCTATTGATAAATAACTCTATAAAAAAGAATAAATAGAGTTCTTATAGATAGGATTATTTGTAGAAGGGACTTAATAATATGCCAACGATATGTATGTTTAGAGGAATAAAGATTTATATTAATTATAAAGATCATCTTCCTCCACATTTTCATGCCGAATATGGGGAATATAATTGTTGTATTACTATTGAAGATATAGAATTACTTAGCGGTACTATGCCCAATAAACAACTTAAAATGCTATTTGGATGGGCTGCTTTACATCAAGAAGAATTAAAAGAAGAGTGGTATCTTGCTCAATTACAGAAAGAGCTATTTCCAATAGAACCCTTGAAATAAAAAATTGAGGTGAGTGTTTTGGAAGCAAATTTAATTCCAGATAAAGTTAGGGAATATTTTATAAAAGGACCTAGAAAAATTAAAAAGATAACTCCAAACGATGATTATACATTAACTATAATGTTTGATAATGAAGAACTAAGATTATATGATATGTCTAGTAGCTTATTTGGAGTATTTGAAATATTGAAAGATATAGATAAATTTAAAGAAGTATTTATAGATGAATCAGGGAACATTGCTTGGGATATAGATAAAAATCTTGATTCTACTATAGTGTGGAACAACAGAATTGATATATGTAAAGACTCAGCATATATGGATTCTATTCCTGTTTAAGTTTCAAGCTCGGAAAGTAGCAAGCTCAAGGCAGGCCTCTCGCAACGATCCCCCATTAGCAAGCTCGAACAGAAGCCTGTTCTCGCAAAGGTACCAGGTACCACCCGCAATTTGTAGAAAAAAGAGAAGTTGTTCCAAAACAGCCTTAGGGCTGTTTTTTCTTGATGAATTGGTTAAGTGAAATTAAAATGAATTGAATAAATTAGACATAAAGAATCGTAGTTTGAAAGCTACGGTGGGTTTTATACGTTTCCTCCCTTATCAGCAGATGATAAGTCCTCCCTTTTGATTTTCAAAAGAAAGGGGGTGATGAATATGAGCGTTCTTATAGCTTTAGTAGTTATTATAGCAATAATTGCAGTAGTTACTATAAGTATTAATTCAAATCTTACAGGAACATTCCTGAAAAAGATAGTCATTAATATTTGTGGTATAGTTAAAATAGAAATTGAAGCAAAGGAAAAAGAAAAAGCCGGTGAGCCAACACCGACTAATTCAAAAGGACATAAATAATCATACACCTTAAAAAACGTAAATATAGGGATACAACTTTACTAGAGTTGTATCTCTATTTATATTATATCATTTTTTAATAAAAAATAAACAAAAAATTTGGTTCAACACTAAAATTGAATAATATTTTGATTTTAGTAAGCTCGGCAAGCACGCTTGTCCTCGCTAAGGTACCTGGTACCACCCGCAATTTGTAGAAAAAGAGAAGTTATCCCAAAACAGCCTTAGGGCTGTTTTCTTTTGCAGTTAATAAATATACCTTTAGTGAAATTAGGTTGAAACATAAGTGTAAAGGGTTAAAGGATTTGGTATAATAATACTAAGAGGCTATATTTTAATTTCCCTAGAAAGAGAATATAATTGATGCATAATAATATAGAAGACATAAAAACAAGAAAACATATATTTGATGTAGCAAGCTCAGACAGCAAGCTTGTCCTCGCAAAGGTACGCGGTACCACCCGCAATTTGTAGAAAAAAGAGAAGTTGTTAAAATAGCCTTAGGGCTGTTTTTTCTTTGCTGTTATAATTGTTGTATCAATGGTTTCAATTACAGTTATAAGTATTTATTCAAATTCTAAAGGAATTTATAATGAGGAATTTGAACTAAATATTTTAGGTGTATTAAAGTATAGATCTAAAAATAAAGAAAAACGGCTTGAGAGTGTACCACCACAATCAAATCGTGAAAATAAGAAAAAAACTATATAACAAACCTTAAAAAACGTACATATAGGGATACAACTTTACCAGAGTTGTATCCCTATTTATATTATATCATTTTTATATAAAAAATAAACAATAAAATTTCAATTCAAGGTGACTGTCAGTGCGCCAATTAGCAAGGAACTAAATCCCAGGTATCTCCTAGCACTTCCAAGCAAGCTCGGACAGTAAGCCTGTCCTCGCTAAGGTATCTGGTACCACCCGTAATTTGTAAAATTTTCAGAAGTTGTCCATAAACAGCCGTAGGGCTGTTTTTTTGTTTGAGTTCATAAAATTTTTTATTGAAGTTTTGCACAAACAAAACTTGGCAATACTTTAAATATTATATTTAAAGTAGGAGAATAAAATGGTAAGAAAAAAGCTAATGTGGTATCAAGGTGCAGTATATCACATAACAACAAGAGGAAACCATAGGAACGATATTTACAGAGATGGCGAAGACTATCTAGTTTATTTAACTATATTAAAAGAGGCCTTAGAAAAATATAACGGCATACTATACTGTTATTGTTTAATGACAAATCATGTCCACTTAATTATTGAGACAGGTGGATTTAAAGTAAGTGAAATAATGAGAAGAGTGAATTTATTTTATACAAAGTACTTTAATAATAAATATAATTTAATTGGCCATTTATTTCAAGGAAGATATTTTGCAGAATTAATAGAAAATGATAGATACATACTGGAAGCCAGTAGATATGTACATTTAAATCCGTTAAGAGCTAACATGGTAGCAAAACCAGAGGAATATGAATGGAGTAGCTATAGCATGATTATAGGACTTAACAAAGAAAATCTTATAGATTCTAAAAAAATACTTTCATATTTTAAAGTAGAGAACAACAGAGAACTTTATAGAAAATTTGTTAAAATTGCTATAAAAATAAACAAGGATGAAGAGGTGGTTTAATGGCATCAGTTATTAATAGTTTTGCAATAGCAGGTATAGATGCATATGTAGTAAATATAGAAACTGATACTATATACGGTCAGCCTTCAGTTTCCATTGTAGGGCTTGGAGATGCAGCGGTAAAAGAGGCTAGAGAAAGGCTAGAAGCAGCCATTAATCATGAAAAGTATGAGTTTCCTAAGATGAAAGTGGTAATCAATTTAGCACCTTGTGACATGAAAAAAAGCGGCTCACATTTTGATTTAGGTATGGCAATTGGTATATTAATTCAAACTAAGCAGGTTACTTTTGACAGGATTAATGAATTTGGACTTATTGGAGAACTATCTCTAAATGGAGAATTAAGACCGTGCTTAGGAGTACTGCCAATGGCCATAGAAGCGAAAAGAAAAGGAATAAGTAATTTAATAGTTCCAAAGGAAAACTACATAGAAGCTAAATTAGTAAGTGGATTAAATATCTTTGCTTTTGAAACACTAAAAGATATTATAGACTTCTTTGAGAAAGATACATATCAATTTCAATTAATTTCTTATGATAAAAATACATCCAATACTTCAAATTTATTAGATTTTAAAGATGTACAAGGACAAGACAGCATAATAGATTTTGTCATTGCTGCAGCTGCAGGTGGACATAATATAATTTTATCAGGCTCGCCGGGATGTGGTAAATCTATGATAGCCAAGAGGATTCCTACAATTTTACCTTCTATGATTGAAGGAGAAGCATTGGAAGTAACAAAAATATATAGTGTAGCAGGGTTATTAAAGAATAGAGGAACTTTAGTAGAATCAAGACCTTTTAGAGCACCTCATCATAATGCATCAATGAACTCATTAATAGGTGGAGGAAATTATGCAAAACCTGGAGAGATATCTTTAGCTCATAATGGAGTTCTTTTCTTAGATGAAATTGCAGAGTTTAATAAAAGAACTTTAGAGGCTTTAAGGCAACCTATGGAAGATAATGTTGTGAATATATCAAGAGTAAAATATTCACATAGCTATCCAGCAAGTTTTATGTTAGTAGCTGCAATGAACCCTTGTCCTTGTGGATATTATGGAGAAGAAAGATGTCACTGTTCTGATTATGAAGTTATGAAATACAGAAGCAAAATCTCGGGACCTATACTTGATAGAATTGATATACAAAAGTATGTTCAACCAGTAAACTTTATGGATTTATCTGAACATAAAGAAGGTAGAAGCTCAGAAGAATTAAAAGATATAGTTGAAAAGGCTAGAAAGATACAAACTAACAGATATAATAATATAAACAATGTTAACTGCAATGCTCAAATGACTTCAGCTCTTATTAAAGAATTTTGTGTATTAGATAGTGAAAGCAGCAAAATATTGCAGTTAGCTTACGAAAGATTTAAATATAGTGCAAGAACATACCATAAATTTTTAAGAGTTGCGAGAACTTTTGCTGATATAGAAGGATCTCAGAGCATAAGAAAAGATCATATAATAAAAGCACTAATGTGTAGAGATTTGGAAAAAGAACAGGCAAATATGATTGTAGTTTAGGAGAAAATATGAATAACATAAATTATTTATACTATATTTGGTTAACTCAGATTAAAGGAATAGGTGCTATTATATCTAAAAAGCTAATAGATAGATTTAAATCGGCAGAAGTAATATATAATTTAGACTTGGAAGAACTTCTAACAGTAGAAGGAATAGGAACTGAAACAGCCAAGAAAATAATAGAATCAAGAAGTTTAACTAGTGCTAAAAATATTTTAAAGAATTGTAATGATAAAGAGATAAAAATTACGATTATTGATGATGATACTTTTCCTGAAACTATTAAACAGTATAACGATACTCCTATTGTACTTTATTATAAAGGAACGTTACATAAAAACTTAACTGGAATTGCTATAGTTGGAGCTAGAAGGTGTACAGACTATGGTAAAAAGATTACAGTTGAAGCAGCGGAATTTTTAGCAAAAAATAATATTTCAGTTATAAGTGGAATGGCAAAAGGAATAGATAGCTATGCACATACAGCATGTCTAAAAGCTAGTGGATTTACAGTAGCTGTTTTAGGATGTAGTGTTGATATTTGCTATCCTAAAGAACATAGAGAACTTATGAAAAAGATTATGGAAAACGGAGTTATTATATCAGAATATCCTCCTACTACACAGCCTAAACCTGAATACTTTCCTAAAAGAAATAGAATTATAAGTGCTTTATCTAATAAAATTTTAGTGACTGAAGCAGGAGAAAAAAGTGGTGCATTAATAACTGCTGAATATGCTATAAAGCAGAAAAAAGAATTATATGCAGTGCCAGGGGATATATACACTAAAGCGTTTAAAGGTTCTAATAAACTAATTAGTGATGGTGCAAAAATATATTTATCTACAAAGCAACTACTATATATTGAACAGCAAGTTGATGATTTTATAGAAAGTAGGAATAGTATAATAGATGATACTAATAACAGTACTCTAGAAAAAGATATAATTAAAGCACTTAGTCTTAAAGCTTTGACAGTAGATGAACTAGTTGTAATGCTAAAAATAAACAGAAACAAGCTAATAAATATACTGTTTTTAATGGAGTTGAGTAATAAGGTGAAAATAATTGGTGGTAAGTATGTTAGCTAGTTTCTTAGGAGCAAGCTCGGATAGCATGCTTGTCCGAGCTGAGGTACCAGGTACCACCTGAATTATGTAGAAATATGAGAAAATGTCCATGAACAGCCTTAGGGATGTTTTTTGACTTCATTAATGTGCATTTCAGTGAAAAAATATATATGATATAATAAAAGAAAAAACTAAGGCAGTGATAAGAGTGGCAAATGAAAAAATAAAGTGGCATCCAGCATTTGCAGCGGCAATGCAGTTAGAGCTAAAGGAATATAAAGAACACTTAGAATTTTTAACAGAATATCAGTTAACAGATGAACCTTTAAGAATAGATATATTAGTTATAAAGAAACTAGATAATATAGAAATAAACAAACTTATAGGGAAAATATTTAGAAAATACAATATATTTGAGTATAAATCACCAACAGATTACATATCAATAGATGACTATTATAAAGTTAAAGCATATGCATATTTATATAAGTCTTTATCAGAAGGAACAAATAAGATAAATATAAAAGAAATGACCATTACATTAACTTCAAGTAAGTATCCAAGGAAGTTAATAGAGTATTTAAAAAGTGAACAGAAAGCGGCAGTAAAAAAGATAGATGATGGAATATACTACATAGAGAATACAGACATAGAAACACAACTTATAGTTGCAAAAGAACTAAAGGATGAAGAAGCAAAGTATTTAAAGTTACTTCAGACAGAGCATAGTAATAAAGAATTAATAAAAAGATGGATAACGGAATACATAAGCAATATAAAAAACCCACTATATGGAATAATAATGAATGTGCTTGCAGAAGCAAATCCAAATGAAATATTGGAGGTATATAAGAATATGGGAACAGCAAGAATAAGCGATGATAACAGAGAATTTTTATTAAGCATTATAGAAAAGCTTGAATTAGATAAAAAACTTAAAGAAGAAGGTAGAGAAGAAGGTAGAGAAGAAGGTAGAGAAGAAGGTAGAGAAGAAGGAATAGATATTGGTGAAGATAGAAAAGCATTAAAAGTTGCAGAAAAAATGATAAAAAGAGGAGATAGTGTAGAAGATATAGTTGAAATAACGGAACTTCCAAAGCAAAAGGTATTAGAATTGAAAAATAGGCTTGGATCTTAGCAACTTCAAATCAAGCTCAGCAAAGGCTTTAATAAGTTCGGGCAAGCCCTCACAAAGGGGTCAGTCCCTCGGTAAGAAATGGAATCAAAGCGATGCGAAAAGTTAGAGATAAACACAAGTGGGTCCAGGCAAGGCAGTCCCCACTAGGGTGACAGTCACCTATCGAATTATGTAGAAATAAAATATACCTCCTTGCACCTTAGGGGCAGAACCTTATTTTGTAAATTTCATTAAAAGCTAGCCTTTAGGTATCAGCAAAGAACGATGGTTTATTTAACCGGGGTTATAATTATTTTATAAGACATCAGTATAATAGATATATTAGAAAGAAGATTTAGTAGCTATTATATGTAAAATTGTATAATAATTGTTCTTTACAGTAATTGTATAATATGTAATAATATTTATAATAGTATTATTGGTGGTAGGGGGTATATGGAAAAAATATCTGTAAATAACAAAACTTCAACTGAAGAAATTCTTAAAAGATTTAAGGAACATCAAATCAAAAAAGAAAAATTACTATGTGAAGAAAGAAATAATAAAAGAGAAGAAACTCATAAAAAGTTTGAGGGTATGAGGGAAATACTTAAGGAAAGCATACGTGTTCAGGAAATTATTACGAATATTACAGATGAACTAAAGTTTAATATTAAAGATAGTACTAAAGCAAATTACGCATATTATTTATTTCTTATACTTACAACAATCTTTGTGGCTGTTATTCTATGGAGTCTCAATGTAATGCATTTAAACGTAAAATACTTTTTTATACCCACAATTTTAGTTTTTATGTTAATAAATTGGATAGTTTTCTATATTATAAGTCATATAACACAAAGAAAAATATATACAAAGTATATTAATAATTGTAAAGATACTAACATTAATAATGAAGATATCTTTGAGTTAATTAGTGTACTGCTAGATAACAATATAAAAATTGTAGATATCCTACCTAACACTTTCTTTAGCTATTTTACTAAGGAGTATAATAAAAACAACCTTGACATATACATAGGTTTTTTATGTAAAAATAATAAGTTTCTTTTAAAAAAATACAAAAACAAAAAATTACGTCTTTATAAAGAAATATATAGTAGGAACACGGAACTATTACTTGATATAGAAGAACTAGAAAATAATTATTTTCAATCTAAACTTAAAGAGTCTACAGTGGATACTATTGAGGAATGTATAGAAAAATTTTTGCAAGATAAGTAGTCTCGAATAAGTGAGCCTTTTCTCTAACTAGCAAGTTCGGGCAAGCCCTCACAAAGGGGTCAGTCCCTCATGTAAAAAATTGAAACAAATTAAAAAGGAAAACAGAGAAGATATTTTGCTCTGTTTTCCTTTTTTCTGTTGTTAAATCTGCATTTAGTTGAGTTTACTAAGTTGCCCTACAAGTCATTAACTATAACTTAAGTGAATAACTTTTTCAAAGCCCTTCCCATATAAAAATACAAAAGTTTTAGGAACAAAAACGAATACCAACTTTTCATCATCCTTAATAGTTTGGGTTTCTACTACTGACCATTTTTCTACAGGTCCATGAGAAGAAACATCTGTTCTTACTCCAGCATCAGCATAGGGTACAAAATGCGTAGCTGTTTTAGGAGTCCAGAAGAACACTCTATAATGAGGCCATCCGTCATTTCCCATTATCTTATCATATGTTGGAACACCTCTTTTTTCCTTAGGATAACTTATATTGATCTGATGGATTGGAGCTGAAGTTGAGAAATCAATAGGCTTTGCCAATGTACGCTGGAAAAACAATATAGTAAAACAAAGTAACATTTCTATGCATAAGAAAATTAGAAATACTAGAAAGTAATCTTTAAACTTTTTCATTATAATATGTCACATTATAAAGCCCTTGTTCTTTCCAGCAACTTTACATAAAGATAAAGTAGTTAACACCGTTATAACTACAAATAAGATTGATGTAACAATTAAAATGGTTTTCATAGCAAAACTCCTTTATTATAAACAGAATTCTAAGCTTCAGGTGGAGTTTTGACTCCACCTGAAGCTTAGAAGTAGTTATCGATAAATCTGACACATTTAACATTTTTACCATGAAGATATTTTTTATACAAACTACAAATAATATTCTTGAATAATAAAATAAACAGCTGTATAATAGTACATTTTTCTTGAAAAGGAAAATAAATTAATATATAATAAGTATTATTGGTATACGAACAGTATGTATAGGAATGATTCGTATAAAGTTATGTTCCTATATCAATCATTTCTAACAAGAATTTGTGGATAATGATACTGAGCTTCTTTTATCAATAATTAAAATTAAATAAAATTTCATAAAAGGGGGATTAAAATGAAGAAAATTACTTTATCCTGTTTAGTTGTAGCAATGCTTTTAACTGGCTGTGGTTCCACTAGTGAAACAAGTCAAAAGAGTAACGCACAAACAACTAAAAGTATTCAACAAAACACTAATAATCAATTTATAATGGGTGGAAAAATTGCGGCCAATGCAAAAGCAGATATATCTTCAAAAATCTCAGGAAAGGTTTCTGAACTGAGTGTTGATTTAGGTTCAAAAGTAAATCAAGGTGATGTTATTATTAAATTAGATATACAGGATTTACAGGCACAAGTTGATCAAGCACAATCAGCAGTAAATACTGCCAAGGCAAACCTAGTTAATGCCACTAGTGCTGCACGTCCTGAACAATTAGCACAAGCTCAAGCAACTTTAGATAGTGCATCTCAAAGCTATGAAGTTACTAAAAAGAATTATGATCGTACAAAAGCCCTAGTTGATTCAGGGGCAGTTGCACAACAGCAGCTTGATTCAGTACAGCAACAGCTTGCAGCGGCAGATGCGCAGCAGAAGTCTGCTCAAGAACAATTAAATATATTAAATAATGGACCAACAAAGTCTACTATAGATGTTTATGAAGCACAAGTACAACAAGCTGAAGCAGTATTAAAGGTTGCACAGACAGCACTAGGTAATGCTACCATTACAGCTCCTATTTCAGGTGTAATAAATGCAAAAAATATTAATGTAGGAGAACTTGCTTCCCCAGGAGTAGCTCTTGTATCAGTGGTTAATGCTGATGCTCTATATGTAAATGCTTATGCACCATTAGAGCTTGTAAATGATCTAAAAGTCGGACAAGATGTGGTTGTGAAAGTATCTGAAGTACCAGATAAGCAATTTGAAGGTCAAATAGCAGTTATAAATTCAAACGTTAACTCACAGAGTAGAGACGTTTTAGTTAAAGTAACTATAACAGATCTGGATTCACTACTAAAGCCTGGTATGTTTGCGGAAGTTGGATTAAAAAAATAAAGAAGGTGGTTTTAATATGAATGAGAAACGTAAGGGATTAATCATTGGAATATTAATAGTAATTGTAGTAGCGTTAGGTGGCATAGGATTTTACTATTGGTATGAGAATACTTATTATGTTTCAACCGATGATGCAAGGGTTAGTGCAGATTTAGTTAGTGTAACTCCACAGATTCAAGGGAAACTATTAGAGCTTAATGTGGAAGATGGAGATGTAGTTAAAAAAAATCAAATATTAGCACGTCAAGAAATGACTAATCTTTCTGATTCAAGTATAAATCAGTCTTTAATTAGATCTCCTATTGATGGCATTGTGGTTAAAAAACAAGGTACTATAGGAGAGGTTTGGTCATCAAGTCAGACTTTAGCTACGCTAATAGATCCAAATAAACTTTATATAACTGCTGATATAGAAGAAACAAAACTTGGTAAGGTAAGAGTTGGACAAATAGTTGATATTACTATAGATCAATACGAATCACAAAAATTTACTGGAAAGGTTAAGTCTGTAGGAGAGGCGGCAAATTCAGCTTTATCACTACTTCCATCATCAACTAGTGGTACATTTACAAAAGTAGTTCAGAGAATACCAGTAAAAATTCAGCTTGATAAGTTTAATAATAAGATACTTCCAGGAACCAATGCAGTTGTTAAGATTCACGTTAAATAATGGGGTGATGTATAATGGAAGACAATAATAACGGGTTACTAGCCAGTTGGCTAGCATTAGGTGTAGTTATAATAGGTACTTTTATGTCCATACTAGATAGTAGTATAGTTAACATTGCTCTTCCTAAGATGATGGCTGTTTTTGGTGTATCGCTAGATGATTCAAAATGGATATTAACATCCTATACACTGGCACTTGGAGCAATCATACCATTAACAGGATATCTACAGGAGATTTTTGGACCTAAGAGAATATATATGTTTGCACTAGCAATGTTTACATTAGGTTCATTACTATGTGGATTTGCCTGGAGTAATACATCTATGATAGGATTTCGTGTAATTCAAGCTATTGGCGGAGGCATGATAATGCCAGTTGGAATGTCTATAATATATCAAGTATTTCCTAGAGAAAAAATAGGTGTTGCTCTCGGTTTTTGGGGAATAGCAGCTATGGCAGCACCAGCTATAGGACCGACTTTAGGGGGATATATTATTGAAAAGATGGACTGGAGGCTTATTTTCAATGTTAATGTTCCTATAGGTATAGTAGGAGTAATATTGGCTGCTATTTTATTAAAAGGATCGGAAAAAAAGCCCTTTAAATCTTTTGATATAATAGGATTTTTATCGTCTACAGTGGGTATAGTAAGTATACTATATGTTCTTGGAGAGGGGTCTAACATTGATTGGACAAAAATAGAAAATCCTATGTTAATGACTTTAGGTTGTTTAAGTCTTGTACTATTCATAGTAAATGAACTTACTCATCCAAATCCTTTATTAGATTTACGTATTTTTAAATTATTTGATTTTAGTATAAGTCAAATTATAACTAGTGTTTTAACCTTGGCAATGATGGGTGGAGTATATGTATTACCTTTATTTTTACAAAATGTAAGAGGCTATACAGCTATGCAAGCTGGACTAATTATGTTACCTGGTGCAGTTGTAATGGGAATTATGATGCCAATAAGCGGCAGTCTTTTTGATAAGGTTGGTGCAAAGGCAATTGTTCTACCTGGACTTATAATATTAGCTGTAAGTTCTTATGAGCTTGCAACTGTTATAAATATGAATTCTAGTAAGGAAACAATAATACTTATTAATTGCATAAGATGTATGGGAATAGGACTTAGTATGATGCCGATTAGCACTATGGGAATGAATGTTGTACCACCTAATTTGGTTGGAAAAGCATCAGCTCTTTCAAATACTATAAGGCAAATAGCAGGTTCCCTTAGTATAACTATAATGTCCACAATTATACAAGGAAAAACTAATTATAATTACTTAAAACTAGCAGAACAAATTAATGTTTATAATAGTACGTCTAATAATACTATAAGTATATTAACAAAGTCATATATACATGCAGGTCTATCTCAAGCTACAGCTAAAGGAGCAGCTCTATCTCGACTGGTTCAAATGGTACAAGGTCAAGCCGCATTGGATGCTATGGGGTATTCTGTTGCTGTGACTGCTGCTATAGTAGTGGTAACCATAGTTTTAACTTTACTTATGAGTAATAAGAAAAAAACTGAAAAACAACATAAGGAAGGGGAAAAAAATAATAATGAAGGATCCGTTGTCCTCATTGAATAATGAATTAGTAGAAAAACAAGCAGAGAGTATAATTAGGATATTTAAAAATATTCAGAGAGCTTTAAAAGTGAAACTTGAAAAAATTGCAAAACAATATGGACTTACAGCGCCTCAGCTTATAGTTATATTTCATCTTTATGAAGCACCATCCATAACTCTTCATGAGTTAAGTAATCATATGATGCTGAGCAAAAGTACAGTTTCAGGTATAATAGATCGCTTGGCTAAGCAGGGTATTGTAAATAGAGAAATACCAAAAGATAACCGAAGAATTGTAAATCTATCAATTTCTGAAGAGTTTAAGAAAAACAATGATATATGTAATATGAAAAAAAAGTTTATTTCTGATTTGATATATAATTCTTTAAAAAATGAAGACACAATAGATATAGAAAAAATTATTTATGGGTTAGAACAGTTTAGTCTATTGTTAAAGGATAAGGATTGTGAGTAAAAATATAAAAAACCTATTTAGTTAAATAAACATAATTCTAAACTTCATGTGGAAGCCTGATTTTCAGAGAGTTGAGAATATGAGCTAAAATAAATGAGAGGTAAATTAAATATAGTGAAGTTAACTGAAATTTAGGATATAATTATTAATAGAAGATAGATGCTTATGATTTAGAGCAGATGAACTATTAGTAAATCTGTGTCAGTTAAAATTGCATTGTAAATATTAAAGAAAGGGTGGAACCACAATGAAGGTAAAGAAAGCAATAATTCCCGCAGCTGGGCTAGGTACAAGATTTCTACCTGCAACAAAGGCTCAACCTAAGGAGATGCTGCCTATAGTAGACAAACCTACTATTCAATATATAATAGAAGAAGCAGTATCTTCAGGAATTGAAGAAATATTAATAATTACAGGAAGAAATAAAAGAGCTATAGAAGATCACTTTGATAAATCTGTAGAACTTGAAGACGAGCTTAGGAATAATCATAAAGAAGAGTTATTACAATTAGTACAGAATGTATCCAATATGGTAGATATACACTACATAAGACAAAAGGAGCCTAAGGGATTAGGTCATGCCATAGGCCGTGCTAAAACCTTTGTAGGAAAGGAGCCTTTTGCTGTTATGCTGGGTGATGATATAGTTGACAGTGAAGTGCCTTGTTTAAAACAATTAATACATTGCTATGATGAATATAAAACCTCTATACTAGGGGTGCAGCCTGTTGCTGAAACACAGGTATCTAAGTATGGTATTGTAAAGGGAATAAAGATTGAGGATAAGGTTTATAAAGTAAAAGATTTGATAGAGAAACCTAAGGTGGAGGAGGCGCCATCTAATATAGCTATTCTAGGGAGATACATCATAACTCCTAAGATATTTGAAATACTTGAAAAAACTGCACCAGGCAAAGGTGGAGAAATACAGCTTACGGATGCATTAAAGGAACTGGCAAAACAAGAAGCTATGTATTCTTATTGTTTCGATGGGAAAAGATATGATGTAGGAGACAAGTTTGGGTTTTTGCAGGCTAATATAGAATATGCATTAAAACGTGAAGACTTGAGAGAAAGTCTGATGACATATATTTCGAGTATTAAAACTGATACTTTTGAAGCAGAAGCGGTTTATAGTAAGAAAAATTTAATAGTAAAAGAAGCTGTTTTAACTGAGTAACATAGCAAGCTCTAATATTTTTCGATAATCAATTCTGGCTGCTGCTCAAAGGTACCAGATTACCCCAGGGAGTTGACCCCTGGGGTAATTTTGTTTAAATGTTTTCATTAACCTTTTTCATATATGCGCTCTCTGGTCCTTTACTAACTTCTTTATTCTTTAGTTTTATTAATTTAAATACCAATAGTATTAAACAAGCACTAAACGCCAAGTAACCTATAGTTTTAATTGAAATACCAGTTGTACCTACAATACCTAATTTTGAACATACTATATACATTGATACCATTAAGAATATTACAACTCCGCTGGCTGTATAACGGTGTTCCCATGGTTTTATGTCTACCACTTTGTTATCTTTTAATTCGTAAGGAACTTCTCTAGGTTTAATTTTGCCTACTACTAACATGATTATGCAGCTGACTACAAATAGTATTCCTAATTGGTGTAGAAAGTGTAGGTTTGGTTTAAATACTAATTGAAGTAAAGCATAAGTTAACACGAAAAATGGTAAAGCTATTTTTGCTGCTAGAGCTGGAACCTTTTTAGTTAAATATCCAATAAATATTATTGTAAATATAGGAACATTGAAAAAACCGTTTACTATCTGAAGATATTGAAATAATCCTTGAGGAGCATACATTATAAATGGTGCAATAATCATTGATATTATAGCTAAAACAAAGCCAAATTTTTTACCCTGCGAAACAATCTCTTTGTCACTTTTACCTTTACCGAAAATAGGGTTATATACATTTAATGCAAATAAAGTTGATGCACTATTTAAAACTCCATTAAATACACTAAGTATTGATCCAAACATAGCAGCTGCAAAGAATCCTATTAATGGTTTAGGTAATACATCATTAGCTAATCTAGAATACATTAAATCAGGATTTTCAGCACCAGCTCCATATAAGTGAAAGGCTATTATTCCTGGGATTATTACTATTATTGGTGTTACTACCTTTAGTAAGCCTGCGAATATTACGCCCTTTTGACCCTCTTTAAGATTTTTAGCTGCAAGAGCTCTTTGTATAATAGCTTGATCTGTTCCCCAGTAATAAAGGTTAACTAGTAACATTCCTGTAAATATTGTGATAAAAGGTACTGGATCTTTTGCTGAACCTATTGCATTAAATTTTTCTGGATTATGTGTAAGTATTTGTGTTAATCCCTGTGAAAAGTGTCCTTTTCCAAGGGCAATTAAACCAAAGAAAGGAACAAGTAAACCACCGATAGCTAGTCCTATTCCGTTTAATGTGTCAGATACCGCAACTGCTTTTAATCCGCCGAGTATAGCATAAAGGAAACCGATTATACCTATAACCCATACCGTAAGCCATATGCTTGCTACATAACTTATACCGAAAATACCTTGTAAATCGAATATTTGACTTAAAGCTATTGCACCAGAGTAAAGTGTGATTGGAAGTGCATTAGAAACATAACCTAATAAAAATAGTAAAGAAACAATTTTTTTAACCCCTGAGTCAAAACGATCTTCTAAAAAATCTGGTACTGTTGTTATACCTTGCTTTAAATATCTTGGGACTAGAAACATTGCCACAAGTACAAGTGTAATACCTGAAGTTACCTCCCAAGACATAACACTCATATTATTGGTATAGGCTTGAGCACTCATACCTACAAAGTTAGCTGCACTTAAATTCGTTAGTAATAGCGATGCTCCTATAACACCACCAGTTAAACTACGTCCCCCCAAGAAATAAGAGTCCTTTGAATCATGGTTGTTAGTACCCTTTATTCTTGAGTAAGTTATAATTCCCACTAAGCCCACAAAGAAAATAAATGAAATAATAATTAAACCATGCATTATAATATCCCCCTTGATTATATTAATTTTTTTAAAAATACTATCTTATAGAAAATTTATAAATAGTAGTGTGCCTATAGGTGTCTCCTGCTTTTAGTGTTGGTGAAGGAAAATGTTTGCAATTTACAGCGTTAGGAAAGTGTTGGGTTTCAAGGCATAGGCCGCTGTTTTTACCATACTTAACACCGTCTTTGCAATACTCAGATTCATCAATATAGTTTCCAGTATACAATTGTATTCCAGGTTTAGTTGTATAAACTTCCATAACTCGTCCACTAGTGTTATCAAAAACTTCAGCTGCTTTTTCGGTTATTTTACCGTTTACATTCAGTACCCAGTTATTATCATATCCATTAGCGTAAACTATTTGATCATAGTTACTAAATATTCCTGGTTCTATGGTAGTTAATTTAGTAAAATCCATAGGTGTTTCTTTTACATTATGTATCTCTCCCGTAGGAATGCTGTTTCTATCGTTTACAGTGAATTTATCAGCATTAATCATAACTTGATGCTTTAGAATGTTTCCAGGTCCATGACCTGATAAATTGAAGTATGAGTGATTAGTTAAGTTTACTGCAGTATCTTTATCTGAAACTGCAAAGTAATCAATTTTAAGACAGTTATCCTCTGTTAATGTATATATAACTTTAGTATCAAGATTGCCTGGATATCCTTCTTCATCGTCTTTACTAACATAAGAAAGTTCAAGAGCTTCATCTTGTCCCATATTAACTATTTCTGCTTGCCATAGTACTTTATCAAAGCCTATAAAACCACCATGTAATTGATTTTCCCCTTCATTTTTTGTAAGATTATATACTGTATCACTTATTTTAAATCTAGCATCCTTAATTCTATTTGCATATCTGCCTATAGTTGCACCAAAGTAAGGTTTGTTTTTTAAATATCCCTCAAGTCTATCGTAACCAAGTACAATATCATGAAATTTACCATTTTTATCAGGTACAAAAAGTGAAACCAATATTCCACCGTAGTTTATTATTTTAGCCTGTAAGTCATTAGAGTTAGTAAGAGTAAAAATATTTACTTCTTTTTTATCTGTAGTTTTACCATAGAAATTTTTTGTAATTGTCATAAAAATACCCCTCCTTTCGTAAATTACCCACATGTATATAATTTCACATGGTATAATTTGATTTTGAAACCGTTTATAGGTATATTTTAGAATATATTTACTAAAAAATCAATATGTTTTTACTAAAATTTTACTTGTATAATATGAATGGTACATGGTTAATAAAGGAAAATATGGAAATAAGGCCATAACTTCTAGGAAATAGAAGCTATAGCCTTATCTTTGCCTATACTTTAAAAATTTCAATAAAATGACGGGCAGCAGTAGATAAGTAACGGTCTTTCATCCATATTACAGCTACTCTTGTTTCTATTGATGGTTCTATAATTTCTTTAACTTTTAAATTTACATGAGACATAATATTTAAGTTGGATTTTGGAACAATGGCTATACCAATACCCGCATTAGCCCAGATTAATGATGATCTAACATCACCATTACTGCATACCACGTTAAGTTGTTCAAAACCATTTTCTTTACAAGCATCTGTTATAATCTTTTCAAATCTTCTATTTATTATTACAGGTTTATCTTTTAATTCTATAAAGGGTATAGTTTCTGTATCTTTATCGTCATAAAATTTAGGGTCAGCTATAGCTACCATCCTATCACCTACTGGTTCATTTGTTAAAAACATAAAGTTATATTTTTCGTAATTGAAAGGAGTTCTTATAATTCCTAATTCTATAACACCATTATTCAATAGTTCTATAATTCGAAAGGTATCCCCTTCCCACACTTCAAAATTTACATTAGGGTACTGTTCATGAAAATTATAGACTTTATCTGGTAATATGGAAGCTCCTGAGGCTCCTACAGTACCAATATTAACTGTACCCTGTACTCCTTCATTTAAATCTTTTAATTCTTTTAGGGTGGTTTTAACTAATTCTAATATTTGTTCCGATTTATTACGAAGTATATTACCCGCCTCTGTTAATTCTACACTTCTGCTTTTTCTTTCTAATAACTGAACACCCAATTCCTTTTCTAATAATTTTAACTGCTGACTAAGTGGCGGTTGTGCTATATTTAAGCGTTTAGATGCTGAGGTTATTTGTCCTTCTTCTGCAACTGTAAGAAAATATTTAAGCTGCCTGATATCCATATACATTTCCCCTTTATATTTATATATTTTTTTCATATGAATTGATACGTATTAGATATTTTTCATATATATCTTTCTTTGTTATAATAATAACCGAAATCAATTTTACAATCAATAAGGGTAAAATTTAATAAAAAAGTAATTTTTTTATTATTATTTTGTGACATTTTCAAATATAGATACCAACAACTTAAATTTAACTTATACGTAGGGATATGATACCAAAACTGAAGGCACTTTTAAAAACTTTTTTATTAGTCTTAGTGAAGTGTTTTTGAAAATCTTAGAAGCTTTGATATGGTTGAAAGCCTGAATGGCTTTCAACCAGCGACTTATCAATGGTAATTGATAAGTTGGTCCGGACTGAGGCACGAGTTTATCAAAGGTTCTTATAAATTTATAATGAAACTACTCTTCCTTACGTCAGAGTAGTAAGCGATTCGCACAAAATCACAGATTTTGGCTCTCTGCTTAAACACGAACTTTAGACTAATTAAAAGTTTTTAACGTGACGAAGTTTGGTATCATATCACGGAGTATAAGTTAAATTTCGGGCATGGCTATCTGTAATAGTTTTAAAAAGGAGAGAACAATATGAATAATCGCTACATTGGTTTATTGACTTCTAGTCATTTAATTACAGATATTTATCAAGGTGCATTACCTGCAATGCTTCCTTTTCTTATTTCAGATAGACATCTTAGTTATTCCGCTGCTGCATTTTTAATTTTTGCTGCAAATATAAGTTCATCTATAGTACAACCCATCTTTGGATTTTATTCTGATAAAATTTCAGCACCCTGGATGCTGCCACTGGGAGTTCTATTGGCTGGACTAGGTATTGGAGCTGCAGGTGTCACCTCTAACTACTGGTTAATGTTTATTGCAGTAACCTTAAGTGGTGTTGGTATAGCATCTTTTCATCCTGAAGGGGCTCGTCTAGCAAATAGTTTTGCAGGTAAAAATAAAGCAACGGGTGTCAGCACCTTTGCCGCAGGAGGAAATATAGGTTTTGCATTAGGACCAATAATAACCACTGCAATCTTGGTGATTTTCGGCTTAAAGGGTACAATGTTTTTAGTTATACCAGCGGCTATTATGGCTGCAATTCTTCTATCCCAGCTATCAAATTTTTCTAAAGGTTTAAAAGCTTCCAATGAAGTTACTGTAAACCTAAAGTCAGAAGCTGTGGAGGATGAATGGAATCCTTTCTTTCGTTTAACTGCAACACTTGTTTGCCGTGCTATAGTATTTTTCGGACTTAATACTTTCCTTCCTCTTTATTGGATACATGTATTAAATCAATCTAAACAGGCAGGAAGTGCAGCTCTATCTATATTAATATTTGTAGGAGCTATGGGAACTCTTGTGGCAGGACGTGTGTCAGATCGTATTGGACATCGTAAAGTAATACTAGCTGGTTTTGCTGCGCTTATACCACTGATGTTTATTTTTATAAATGTTCAAAATGTTAAAATAGCCACTATAATGTTGATTCCAATGGGACTTGCTCTTTATGCTCCATATAGTCCAATGGTGGTACTCGGTCAAAAATATTTGCCAAAGCATATGGGACTAGCATCCGGAGTTACTTTAGGATTAGCCGTAACCATGGGAGGAGTGGTTGCTCCATTACTTGGATGGATATCAGATCATTATGGAATACATGCAGCCATATCCTGCTTAACGGTTCTGCCTATTATTGCAGTACTTTTAGCATTAGTTTTACCTCAACCTAAGGTTGATAGGGTATTAAAAACTGAAACCAGTAATTAAATGTGATATATAGGTACGGAACTTTTAAATTTAATTTATTCCACACAGGATATTATTAGATTCTGCCACTAATAAATAGTTTAAGAAAGTCTAAGTATCAAATTAGCAGAAAAGCTAAGCACTTTGATAAACTCGCTTAGGCTCAAACAGTATCAAAGTGCTAAGATTTTCTACTAATTTAAAACTAAGACTTTCTAATAAACTATTTAAAGGTGACAAAATCTAATAATATCCTATGTTACATAAATTAAATTTAAAAGTTCCACATCTATAAAGCAGGTGCAATATACAAAGATAAAAATAAGAACTTTGATAAACTCGATTAAGATTTTATAAAAGTGAAAGAATAGAATAGATTAGATTAATTAAAATTACATGGAGGTATAGAAATGAAAGTAGGTTTTATAGGATTAGGTGTTATGGGTAAGCATATGGCAGCTAATATATTAAAAAATGGTTGTGAGCTTAAGGTTTATGATGTAGTTTCTAGTGTTGTTAGGGAATTTGAAGAAAAGGGAGCCAGCTCTGGAAATACTCCAGCAGAAGTTGCGTCGGAATGTGATGTAGTTATGACTTCACTTCCAAACTCTCAAATAGTTAAGGAGGTTATTCTAGGTGAAAATGGAGTTTTACAAGGAGCTAAACCTGGAACTATATTAGTTGATTTAAGTAGTATTACTCCAAAAACAATTCAACATATATGTAAAGAAGCTGAGAAAAAGGGTGTACAGGTATTGGATGCTCCAGTTAGTGGAGGAGCAGCTGGCGCTGAAAAAGGTACATTAACTATTATGGTTGGTGGTAAGAAAGAAGTATTTGATAAAGTTGTTCCTATTTTACAATATATAGGTAAAAAGCTTCATCATGTTGGTGATATAGGTGCAGGAGATACGGTGAAACTAGTAAATAATCTGCTTTTGGGTGCAAATATGGCTGCAGTATGTGAAGCTCTTGCGTTAGGTGCTAAGGCAGGCTTAGATCCGGATGTACTTTTTGATGTTATAAGTGAGAGTTCAGGTAACTCTTATGCATTAACTTCAAAATACAATAATTTTATAAGCAAAAGAAATTTTGAACCAGGATTTATGGTGGATTTACAGTATAAAGACTTACAACTGGCAATTGATACAGCAAAAGATTTACAAATGCCTTTAATTATAGGTAATTTAACTCAGCAGATATATGAAATTGCTAGAAGTGAAGGTTTTGGAAAAGAAGACATTTCATCCGTCATAAAAGTTTATGAAAAATGGATAAAAACCACAAATAAATAGTAAATTATTAAAAAAATGCAATAAATATTTTCAAAAACTTAAAAACATTGTATAATAATTAAAAAAATGCTCGAATAAAAGCGAAATTTGTTGAAAAGAGGGGTGCAAAATGAATTCATTTGAATATTACGCGCCGGAGAATATTGAAGAGGCCATAGAGGTATTAAAGATATCAGATAAAAATACTTGTGTTTTGGCAGGAGGAACTGATTTAATTGTTAAATTCAGAAAAAAAATAATAAAACCTACTAAGGTTGTAAGCTTAAAAAAGGTTCAGGAGCTTAATTATATAAAAGAAGAAGATGACTTTATTAAAATTGGTTCCATGGCAACTCATTCACAAATAGAACAGAATGAGTTAATTAATAAAAAAGCTAAGATTTTAGCTGAGGCTTGTAGAGATGTTGGTTCCACACAAATAAGAAATTTAGGTACTATAGGTGGAAATATTGTAAATTCTTCAGCGGCTGCAGATTCAGTTGCAGCTTTGGTTGCATTAGATGCTAATTGCGTTATTAAAAATGCTGAGGGTGAAAGAATAGTAAATATTAATGAACTCTATGGAAAGAATGGTAATGCAATTATAGGTAAAAATGAAATTTTAAAAGAAATATTTTTTAAAGCACCAAATTGTAATTCTGTATCAGGATTTAAAAAATTAGGTAGAAGAAGTGCTTTAGCAATAGTTGTAGTGAGTATAGGAATAATTCTTGAAAAAATGCCACATGAAAACAAGTGTAAAAATATTAAAATTTCCATTGGTGCAATTTCAAGAAATCCATGTAGAGCAATTGAGGCAGAAAACATTTTAATAGGACAAGAAATAAATAGTGAAAATATTAAAAAATGCTTAGATAAGGTTTCGGAAATTACTGTAAATAGCCTTGAAAAATCACCTTTTAAAAATTTGATTCCACATAAGAAATATGCTGTAAAAGGTATTGGATTAGAGGTTTTTGAAAGAATTTGTCCAGAGTTAGAAAATAGTGAAAATAAGGGGTAGTAGTTATGGAAAAAGTAAAAATATCTTTTAAACTAAATGGAAAAGATGTTTCTGCAGAAATTAATCCTAGTAAAAGATTAATAGACGTAATCAGAGAAGATTTTGGACTTACAGGTGTGAAAGAAGGCTGTTCTGAAGGTGAGTGTGGAGCATGTACTATTATTTTAAATGATGAAGCTGTTACATCCTGTTGTATTTTAGGTCCACAGGTTGATGGATGTTCAGTAATAACCATAGAAGGTTTAGAAAAAAATGGAGAACTACATAAGCTTCAACAAGCATTTTTAGATGCTGGAGCTGTTCAATGTGGCTTTTGCACTCCTGGAATGATACTTTCTGCAAAGGCATTACTTATGAAAAATCCAAATCCAACTGTAGAAGAAATTAAAACAGCTATTGCAGGTAATTTGTGTAGATGTACAGGATATAAAAAAATTGTAGATGCAGTTCAACTTGCAGCCGGGCAGAAGGATAGGTGAGTTATGTGAAAAATTATAATGTTATAGGTAAAAATGTTGAAAAAAAAGATGGTATTCCCAAAGTTACAGGTAAAGCAATGTTTGCTAGAGATATTAACTTTGAAGGTATGCTGCATGCTAAGGTTTTAAGAAGTAAAGTAGCACATGCTGTATTAAAAAATATTGATACCAGTAAAGCAGAAAAATTGCCTGGTGTTGTTTGTGTGCTGACTAGTAAAGATGTTCCAGGAAAAAATAGGGTAGGCATAATTTTAAAAGATGAACCTGTACTAGTGGACGATAAAATTAGAAGATATGGGGATGCTTTAGCTGTTGTGGCTGCGGAAACTGAAGAAATTGCAGAGCAAGCCTTGGATTTAATAGAAGTTGATTATGAAGAACTTCCCTTAATAACAACTATAGATGAGGCATTAAAAGAGGATTCTCTAAAAGTTCACGGGGATACAAATATTTTAGCAGATAAAACTCTTATAAAAGGCCATGTAGATGAAGCCTTTAAAAAATGTGATGTCATAGTAGAAAACACATATAAAACAAATTATTTTGCACATATGTTTATAGAACCTGAAGCTGGTGTATCTAAATATGAAAATGGAATATTAACCATATGGGCATCCACACAAAATACCCATTTTGATAGAGGTGAAGTTGCGAGAGTATTAAGCCTTCCACAGAGTAAGGTTAGAGTTGTACAAGCTGAAACTGGGGGTGGCTTTGGTGGTAAGCTAGATATTTCTACTCAATGTTTGCTTGGATTATTGACTTATCGTACCAAAAGACCTGTAAAGCTTGCTTATACAAGAGAAGAATCTATGGAGGTTTCATCTAAAAGACATCCCCATATCATGAAATATAAAACTGGTGCAGATAAAAATGGAAAATTACTTGCAATGGAAGCAGAATTTGTACAAGACTCAGGTGCTTATGCATCCTATGGACCAGCAGTAGTCACAAGAAGTATGGTTCATTCTACAGGACCTTATGAAATACCAAATATTAGAGTAAAGTCTACTATGGTGTATACTAATAATCCAATGGCTGGTGCATTTAGAGGTTTTGGAGTACCACAGGTAGCCATTGCACACGAACAGCAAATGGATGCATTAGCTGAAAAACTAAATATGAGCCCATACCATATAAGAATGATAAATGCATTTAGAGTTGGTTCATATACAAGTACTATGCAAAAATTAGAAGGTAGTGTTGGTATTATAGAGACTATGGAAAAAGCTAGAGAAAAAGCAGAGGAAGTTATATTTAAAAATGAGATAAAGGAGGTGTAAAATATGAAAAAAAGAGGCGTGGGAATAGGGTGCATGTGGTATGGCATAGGTAATACTGGACTACCTAATCCAGCATCAGCATTCGTAGAAGTTCACAATGATTGTTCAGTAACAGTTTTAGCCGGATGTGCTGATATAGGTCAAGGGTCAAATACAGTAATGTGTCAGATTGTTGCAGAAACTTTAGGGGTAGATTATGAAGATGTAAATATTGTTTCAGCAGATACAGGTTCAACTCCTGATGGTGGAGCAACTTCTGCAAGTAGGCAAACTTATATATCGGGTAATGCATGTAAAAAAGCTGCTGAAATGGCAAAAGAAACATTATTAGGAGTGGCTGCAGAATTATTAAGTGCTGATAAAAATGAAATCATATTAAATAATAAAAAAGCTTATGTACAGGGTAAAGAAGAGTTTAGCATACCATTACAAGAAATTTTAGATGGTTGTAAAGCAAGAGGAATAATTGCAGTAGGCTCTGGATACTTTAATCCTAATGTAACTTCTCTTGATGCCAAAACTATGCAGGGAATACCCTTTGCAACCTATGCTTTTGCAACACATTTTATAGAGGTTGAGGTAGATACCTATACCGGGGAAGTTAAAGTTTTAAAAGTTGTTGCTGCCCATGATGTAGGTCATGCAATTAACAGGCAAATGGTTGAAGGACAAATAGAAGGTGGATGCTTAATGGGAATGGGTTTAGGAATTCTGGAAAATTTACAAGTTGAAAATGCAAAGATGAAAACTTTAAATTTTTCTAATTATCTAATTTATACCGCAAAAGATATGCCTGAAATTTATCCAGTAATTGTAGAAAGTGAAGAAAAAACAGGACCTTTTGGAGCAAAAGGACTTGGTGAGCCTACATTAGTTCCAGTTGCTCCAGCCATTTTAAATGCTGTGTATAATGCTACTGGTGTAAGATTTACACAGGCTCCTTTAACACTTGAAACTGTAGTAGAAAAATTAAATGAATAGCGAGGTAATAAAAATGATTGAAAGTAAAAATGAAAAACAGGGCTTTTTAAAAAGAAAAAATATTGAATTTTCTGTACAAAGATATTTAGTTGATTCATTAAGTTATATGGCATTAGGACTTTTCAGTTCATTAATAATTGGTAGTATTCTTAATACTTTAGGTGCAAAATTAGGAATAGAATTCTTCACAAAGACTCTTTGGCCAATTGCTAAACAGATGACAGGACCGGCTATAGGTGTTGCTGTAGCTTATGGACTGCAAGCACCGCCACTTGTATTATTTTCTTCAGTTTTAACTGGAGCGGCTGGTGGAGCAGTAGGTGGACCTGTTGGAGCATATTTAGCAGCTGTTGCTGGAGCAGAATTTGGAAAATTAGTATCAAAGGAAACTAAAGTTGATATAATTGTAACACCTGCAGTAACACTTATCGTGGGTGTTCTTGTTGGAACAGCTGTTGGACCTGCAGTTGCAGCATTTATGACTGGATTTGGAAAACTGATTATGTATTCTACAGAACTTCAACCTATACCAATGGGAATCCTGGTTTCAGTTTTAATGGGAATAGCATTAACGCTTCCTATAAGTAGTGCAGCTATTTGTATAATGCTTGGATTAGGAGGAATTGCAGGAGGAGCTGCTACAGTTGGATGCTGTGCACAAATGGTTGGATTTGCTGTAATGAGTTATAAAGAAAATGGATTTTCTGGTTTAATATCTCAAGGACTAGGAACTTCTATGCTGCAGATGGGTAATATAGTACGCAACCCTAGGATATGGATACCTCCTATAATAGCTTCTGCAATAATAGGACCTATAGCTACAACTGTATTTAAATTATTAGGTACCCCAATTGGATCAGGAATGGGAACAAGTGGATTAGTTGGACCATTTGAAACTATAGTTGCTATGGAAAAGGCTGGAAGAGGTGGCCTGTCCATGTATATTGCTATAATTTTATTAGAATTCTTATTACCTGCAGTAATAACTTTAGTAGTAGCTGAATTTATGCGTAAAAAGCAATGGATAAAGTTTGGAGATATGAAGCTTGATTTATAAAAGAATCTATTCATAATAAAACATATGTTGCTTCGAATTAATAAGGAGGAAAGTATATTGATTTTAATTAATGATGATAAATGTAAAGGCTGTAAAATTTGCTCTAATAATTGTCCATTGGAAGCAATTCAGGTTGTAGATAAAAAGGCAAAACTAAATTCTAACTGTGTATCTTGTAAAATATGTTTTAAAGTATGTCCTTTTGAAGCTATTGAAATTATAGATAAAAATAATGCTGAGAACACTACTTGTACACATTGTCCTGTTAACTGTTCTATACCTTTAGATAAAACTGGGGCTTGTAAAAGGTATACTAATATTAACGGTGAGTTAGTTAGAAATAGAAAGCTTGTAGTTGAAGCTATAACCAAGACTCCAGAAGGGTCAAATCTTCCTTATAAGCCAGTTGTTACAGCGGTGGGCAGTGGAACAACTTATCCCTGTCTCCGTCCTGCACCATTAATAGTACAGGATACAGTAAATGACATAGACGTTGTAACTGTAGTTACAGAAGCACCTCTAAGCTATAGTGGAGTAAAAGTTAAAATTGATACAAACATGGATATTGGTGAAGAAGGTGCAAAGGTAAAAAGAGACGGGAAATGTGTTGGAAGGGTAACTACTGAAGAATACGGCTCAAAAATGCTTACAATTGGCGGAGCTAACCTCTTAAGCGGAGGAAATGATGGTTTTATTGTAGCAAAAACTATTGTGGACTTAGCTAATGGAAGAAGGGTTACCTTAAAAGTAGAGAATGGAAGTACCATAGAAGTGGAGCAGGACAAACCACCTGTTATTGATGGAGTACAGGAAACTTATATGAGAGTTGGTTGTGGTAGTGCAACTATTGGAATGTTTGCAAGACATTTATGTAAAGTGGTTGATGAAGCCATTGTATTAGATTTCCATGTAATAGGATTACTTTCAGAACATGCTGCTGGAAAAGAAGTAGGTATGGAATATAGTGGAGTAGTTCCTTATGGAAGAAAGAGTACCATGGGTAGATATTTTGGAAAGCATGGACACGGATGGGGCGGAACAGAAATTACCAATCCAGTAGATGCTGTCCAATCTGTAGATATGAGTATAGCAAAGCCAGGATATAAGATACTAGTAACAGAAACCACAGGGCAAAAGGCAGCTTTGTTAGAGGTTCAGGAGAATGGCTCAGTAAAAGAAATAGAAATTACTGAAGAAGTATTAAAATGTGCCAATATAATCTCTGAAAACTGCGAAAAATCCAATGTTTCCGTTATATATACTGGCGGTACTGGAGGAAGTGCCAGAGCAGGGGTAACCACCTTCCCTAAGAAGCTTACCAATGCAATTCATAATGATGAAGTTAAAATGACTATAGCTGGAGCTCCAGTATTTGTTCTTCCAGGTGGAGGAATAAACTTTATGGTTGATGTATCTAAGATGGTACCAGATGCAACTACCTGGGTGCCCACACCAGCAACTGTAGCTCCTGTAGAATATACAATGACTAGAAAGAAATATGAAGAAATTGGTGGTCATGTAAACTGTATAATAACAAAGGAAGAATTATTAAAAAAACTTAATTCTAAGGAGTAGATATGATAGAAGTACTGAGTAATGGCAAAGTATTCGTTAACTATGGTCCTATTCAAATGGTCCTTGATATATCAGTGAATAATATAAAATCTCCTAAACTGGGAACTGAAGTATCAAAGTATGTAATTAGCGAATTCAATAAATTATTAGAGTATATGCCTTTGATAAAATCCAGAGAATTAGTAAAAACTACGAATAATAATTTTCCGAGAGTTCTTCATAAGATGTTTAGTGCTGTTGAGAAGTCAGGAGATAACACCTTGACTCCTCTTGCAGCGGTAGCCGGTTCTTTTTCAGATATTGCCTTAGAAAAAGCTTTAGAACTTGGTGCTACTAGGGTAATCATAAATAATGGAGGAGATATAGCACTAAAAGATATAACTGGGGCTTCTATAAAAGTAGGAATACCCTTAAATACAGAATTAAATAATACAGAACTAATATTAACTATTACAAATGAAAGCAATATTCAAGGCATATGTACTAGTGGTCTTGGAGGCAGAAGCTTTACAAAAGGAATTGCTACTGCAGCTGTTGCTTTAGGTGAAACTGCAGCTATAGCAGATGCCTGCGCCACATACTTAGGTAATGAAACCAATGTAGAAGCTGATAGTATAACAAGGTGTTTAGCAGAAGACATAGATTCAGAAACAGACATACCAGGTCATTTAATAACCTTAAGCGTTGGTGAACTTACGGAAAAAGATGTATATAAGGCATTATTAAATGGATTAAATAAAGCAGAGAATTTGCATGAAAATAATATAATTCAGGGTGCTGTACTTTGTGTAAAAGACAGCATTGTAATGGTACCTGACAATATTGCAGTTTTAAAGGGATAACCATGCCCGAAATTTAACTTATACTCCGGAATATGTTGACAAACTTCAGCACGTTAAAAACTTTTAATCAGTCTAGAGTTCGTGTTTAAGAAAATCTAAGAATCTTATATAAACTCGCTACGCTCAAACATATATAAGATTCTAAGATTTTCTTAAACACTTCACTAAGACTGACAAAAAAGTTTTTAAATGTGCTTCAGTTTTGTCAACATATTCCTACGTATAAGTTAAATTTAAAAGTTCCGTACCTATGTTTAATGAGAAATGTTAAAGGGTGATATAAAATGTTTGAGGATATAATTGTAGTTAGAGGTGGAGGAGATATTGCTTCTGGGGTAATACAGAAACTGTATAGAAGTGGTTTTAGGGTTTTAGTTTTGGAAACGGAGAGACCTACTTCCATTAGAAGGAATGTGTGTTTTAGTGAAGCTGTATTTGAACAATGTGTGGTTGTAGAGGGTATAAAAGCTGTACTTGTAAATAATATGGATGAAGTGAAAAATGCATGGGAAGAAGGAGTTATTCCTGTTGTTATAGATAAAGAAGGAAAGTATATAGATTTAATAAAGCCTCAGGTTGTAGTGGATGCTATATTAGCTAAGAAAAATTTTGGTACAAATATTCACATGGCACCTATAACTATAGCCATAGGCCCAGGCTTTGAAGCAGGAAAAGATGTAAATATAGTAGTAGAAACTATGAGAGGACATAATTTAGGAAGATTAATATTTAGTGGCAGGGCTATGGAGAATACAGGTATACCTGGTGAAATAGGTGGTTATTCAAAGGAGAGGGTAATATATAGTCCAGCTGATGGTGTCATTACAAATGTAAAGGAAATTGGTGACTTAGTTAAGGCTGGGGAAACTATAGCTTGTGTAAATAATATTGAAATTAAAGCCACAATTAGTGGCATATTAAGAGGAATAATAAGAGAGGGCAGCAATGTAGTTAAAGACCTTAAAATAGCAGACATTGATCCTCGACTTACTGAAAAGGAAAATTCTAATACAATTTCTGATAAAGCTAGAAGTATTGGGGGAGCAGTTTTGGAAGCCGTATTATATTTGAAGAAAAGTTTAAAAAAATAAACAGATTTCTAAACTTCAATGGGAGTATTAGAGCGGGCAGCCATCGTATAAAATGACAATTAGGTGTCCGTTTACATATGTTTTTCATATGAAATGATATATATAAAATATTTTTCATATGGATACATTTCTGCTATAATAAAAACAATTTAATAATAAATTAATAATATTTTTATTAAATTGTTTTTATTATAGCGGGTTTTTTATTAATGTTTAATGTATTATACAGGGAGGAATTACTAATGGAAATAAAAGTAAGAAAGTTCTATACTTTTGTAGAAGAGATTATAGCAGATGGAGGTAAAGAGGTAACTGATAAGGTTCATAAAAGAATAGCAGCAGCAGTTATAATTGAAAATCCCTTTGCAGGAACATATGTAGAAGATTTGTCGCCACTTACAGATTGGAGTGTAGAAATAGCACCACTTCTTGTGCAGAAGGCTCTAGAAGCAGGCGGTATTGATAAATCTGAAGTAGAAAGCTATGGAAAAGGAGCTATTGTTGGAGGAAATGGAGAGTTAGAACATGCAGCGGCAATTCTTCATCCAAGCCTTGGAAAACCCTTCAGAGATGAAGTAGGTGGCGGAAAAGCAATAATTCCTTCAGCAAAAAAAATGGGATTCCCAGGCTGCACATTAGATGTACCACTACATTATAAAGATGCAGCTTTTGTAAGAACACATTTTGATGCTATGGAAGTAAGAATACCAGATGGTCCAAGAGATAACGAAATAGTTGTAGTACTTGCAATTACAAACTGTGGAAGACCTCATCCTAGAGTAGGTGGACTTAAAATAGAAGAAGCTAAAGGTGAAGATGGTTTAAGATAATTAAAAATGTAAGGGGGATTTTTCAATGTCAATATTAGCTATAAAAAACATTGGTATATTAGTTTCAGGTAATATAAATAAGCCTGTATTGGAATGTAACACAATATTAGTGGAAAATGGTGTTATAAAGAAAATAGGAGATGAATCAATTTTAGATGGTATTCAATGTGACAAAGTTATAGATGCAAAAGAAACTACGGTAGCTCCAGGATTTATTGATTCACATACCCATCCAGTAATAGGAGATTTTACACCAAGACAAAATACAATAGGATACATAGCAGCATCATTACATGGTGGAGTAACAACTATGATATCCGCTGGGGAATGTCATACTCCAGGAAGACCAAAGGATCCATCAGGTGCAAAAGCATTGGCTGTATTAGCTCATAAAAGTTCTGAAAATGCAAGACCCGGTGGAGTAAAGCTTCATGGTGGAGCATTAATTCTAGAAAAGGGCTTACAAGAAAAAGATTTTGAGGAATTATCAAAAGAAGGAGTATGGTTAGTAGGAGAAATAGGACTTGGTTCCGTAAATACTCCAGAACTTGCAGCTCCAATGGTAAAATGGGCTAGAAAACATGGGTTTAAAGTTATGATGCATACAGGAGGCACATCTATTCCAGGCAGCAGTACTATTACTGCACAGAATGTAATAGATACAGACCCAGACATAGTATCACATTTAAATGGAGGTCCAACAGCTATTCCTGTGGAAGAAGTTGATAAATTAATAAATGACACTAAATATGCATTAGAATTAGTACAATGTGGTAATTTTAAAGTTATGAAACATGCAGTAAATGCAGTTGCAAAAAAGGGTGAGTTAGAAAGATTAATAATAGGAAATGATTCACCATCAGGTACAGGAATTATTCCTCTAGGGGTAATGCGTACAGTATCTTACATTGCTTCAGAAACAGAAGCTTCAGCGGCACAAGCAATATGTTTTGCAACAGGAAATACGGCAAAGGTATTTGGATTAAATGTAGGAATAATAGAAGAAGGAAAAGAAGCTGATTTTGTAATAATGGATGCGCCAATGGGTTCAGCTGGTAAAAACAGCTTAGAAGCATTAGAATGTGGAGATCTACCTGGGGTTAGCATAGTAGTGGTTCATGGAGAAATATTGGTTACAAAAAGCAATAACACACCACCAGCATCAATAAAAGCTGTAATAAGTTAATTTAAAAGGAAAGAAGGTTATGTGAATGAGTGCTTTAAATAAAACAGGGCTGTCCACAGCTTTCTTATCTAGAAGAGTATTTGGGAAAAATGGTTCAAGTATATTTTCAGCTCTGTTAGCAATATCTTCAATTACTTGGATATCTTTAAATGGCGATATATTCTCAAGGCTTATAAAGAGTACATTTCAATGGTGGCCTGTAAGTGTTCCTATAACTGCAATTATTATTATTCTTATTTGGACACAATTAGCTATTGGAGTTGCAGTTTGTGCAGCAATTTTTGCAGCCCTTGGTATATATAAATATATGGTACCAATCACTACTTACTTAGCATTGCTAATTCCACCTGTACCAGGGTTATTAGTAGCTGAAGAATTTTTTATAAAAAAGTCAAAAGAACATATGAATACCAATATAATTGCTATAATAGCATGGATATTTGGAGGAATAGCTAGTTATATTTGTTTAAAATCAAACTTCTTTATACCGCCACTTATTGGAATGCTAACAAGTGGTATACTATATTATGTTTTCAGTAAAGCAGCAGAAAGAAAAGTAGTTGTAGGTAATAAAGTTGATTTGAAATAAGAAAATATGTTTTAAAATAAATAAAACACATGGGAATTCAAATAGCTATTTAAATAAAAACAGAGCTTTAAAGCTCTGTTTTTATTTAAATGAAGAAAAAAAATTCAAAGCATAATAAATAACTTAAATATTATCTTCGATAACTATATTATATATGTAAAGGAGGGTATTTACCTATGATTATAAAATGTAATATTAAAAGATTAGTAGCATTCAAACTACAAGCTCTAGTTATTTCGCTAATACTGTTATTTTATACTAATATAGCTTTTGCCCAAGATAACTATAAAGTTTTTGATGCACAACAAAATGTAAGTTCAAATAAAATATGGACTATTAAGTTTTCACAGAATATTGATAAAAACAGTGTAACTGGTGATAACATAAAAATTATTGATGAAAATGGCAATTCATTAAAATTAGATTTAAGTTGTAGTGGAAATTCCATAGCTATAAAACCTGTAAGTAATTATGAGCCAGGAAAGAATTATAATATTTATGTAGATAATATAAAGTCTTCTAGTGGACATAATCTTAAGTCTCCTGCAACTATGAAGTTCACAGTTAAAAATGATGTACAATCTAATCAGCAGGTTAATGCTTATTCTCTTGTAGATACACATACTTATAAAATTACAGATACTTTGACTTTTACAGCTGAGCAGGAAACAAAGCTTAGATTAAATTATAATATTGGCAGTTTAAGTAATTCACCATATCAAAAGGAAATAGATTTAAATGTCAGTGGTGAAAATGCTAAAATTATCTCTGAGGATTCAAGTTATAAAAAGCTTACTGGAGATTCTTATTTAAAACCAGGGGAAAAATTACAATATCAGGTAGTGAGAACAATACAGACTAGTGGTATAAAATACATAAAAGACCTTTCCAAAACCTCCGGAGATTATAATAATTTTAGTGAGTATAATAAATACACAGCACCAAGTGAAAAAATAGAAAGTGATAACGAAGAAATTGTAAACAAATCAAAAGAAATATTTAGTGGTATAACTAATCCTTATTATAAGGCAAAAAAAGCCTATGAATTTGTAAATAATTATATGAACTATGATGAAAGTAATAAAAATAAGGGAGCCTTAAATGCTCTGCAAACATCTAAGGGAGTTTGTGAGGACTATTCAGAGTTATTTGTTGCACTACTTAGAGCTTCAGGAGTTCCTGCTAGAGTTGTTACTGGCTTTTGGATTGATAAGAATAACTTTAATAATAATATAGCAAATGGAGATAACTATAGACATGCATGGGCGGAATATTACTTGCCAGAGTATGGCTGGATAGTAGTTGAACCTACTAATATATATTACTATAATGGGAATAAAACTATAGATTATGACTATTTTTCAAATTTAGATGGAGCTTCACATTTCATTGTGGGATATGATGCTGCTGGTGATTATAAAGATAACAACATTTATTATTATTATTCTGCAGGAAGTGGAGTTACTGTTAACACACAAACAAGTATAGAAGAAGATACTAGGTAGCAGGATAAGGTGTGAAATAAAATTTAAGCTGAGGTTGTTTATATAGATAACCACAACTTAAATTTAACTTATACGTAGGGATATATTACCAATGTTGAAGTCACATTTAAATATTTTT